>NZ_JBFAZW010000085.1:0-46568 GCF_040682015.1 Dactylosporangium sp. NPDC051485 | reverse complement strand
CATCGGCGGGCGTCCGGGCGTCGTCGCCGGCCCGCAGGCGCAGGCCGATGGCGGCCGCCTCGACGGTCAGGCGGGCGCCCACGTGGCCGGGCAGGCCGGTGGGCAGCAGCGCGTGGGAGCTGACCAGCAGGCCCGACGAGCGCAGCGCCTGGATCAGGTCGAGCACGTCGGAGCCGTCGAGGCCGATCGCCTCCGCCTCGGCCACCAGGGTGTGCACGGTGTGCCGGCCGTTGAGCAGGTCGAGGGCGCGGGCCAGTTCGGGGCGGTTCAGTTCGAGGACGATCGCCGTGGCCGGGTCGGTGCCGAGCTGGATGGTGCGTTCGTCGCGCCAGAGGCGTCGCAGGCCGGGCAGGAGCGTCGGTCGCATAGACCACCATTAACACGGCCGGGCGCCGGCCGACGCGGTTATCCACAGGATGATCCACCGTCGGCCGGCGTTATCCACAGCTTGGCGCCGGGTTGTCCACAGGTAGGGGCGCATACGGAGTGGGGGTATGCACGGTTTTGTGGGGAATCCGCGAGAACCCGCTTAACCGAAAAATCGGATATGTCCGCCAAATTGGCGGACATATCCGGGCCGAATGCCAGGTGTGGACGGGGCCCCTGGCGGGGTTGCGTCGTTCGGCCCGGGTGTGGGCCACGTGCGGGGCGGGCGTCGAGGGCGCCCGGGAGCGTCAGGCCTTGCCGAGGATCCGGTTGACCGTGGTGCCACAGACCGGGCACGGGCCCTTCGCCGTCTTCATGCCGTTCTTCGAGATGGCGATCTCGCCCTCGAAGTCCCGCTTCTCCTTGCACTTGACGCAGTAGCCGTTGTAAGTCTCGGCCACGATGCCCTCCTCATCTCGGTCCGGCACGTCCCGCGTACCGGTGCTGACCAGCTAGGCCAACGTGGTGAGTGTGCCTTGTCGGACACTCGGGGAAAGTGTGGTTAGACGGGACACGCCGAGCGTAATCGGAAGATCTTCCTCCAACCGCACCGTACACACTATGCACAGGCTGGGGATAACCGTGTGGGCAACGCTGTGGGTTGCTGTGGATGAAATCCCGCCCCGGTCCCGGAGCGGGCCGGACTTCCGGCGGAATCTTTCCGGCGAGTCACCACGAATGGGTGACTTACGGACGCGCTCCCGGAGATTGGCCCTTGCGAAGGGATGGCCGCCTCCGGCTAGCGTTCCTCCGTGAGCGGTACCCGAGGGGGGCCGGCATGACACGCAAGCCGGTCATCGAGGTGCGGCGCAGCAAGCGCCGCCGACGCACGGTGTCTGCCTACCGCGACGGTGAGCGGGTGGTCGTGCTGATACCGGCCCAGTTCTCCCGTGCGGAGGAGCGTGAGTGGGTCGACCGCATGCTGGAGCGGCTCGCCACCCGTGAGCAGCGCGCCCACCGCACCGACGTCGAGCTGACCGCCCGCGCGCAGCGCCTTGCCACCCGTTACCTGCCCGACCACCCCGCGGCCGCCCGTCCGGCGAGCGTGCGGTGGGTGCAGAACCAGAACGGCCGTTGGGGATCTTGCACGCCGGACGACGGTACCATCCGGATCTCCCACCGCGTTCAGGAGATGCCGGACTGGGTGATCGACTACGTACTGCTGCACGAGCTGTCACACTTGGTCATCCCGAACCACAGCAGCGCCTTCTGGGCGCTGGTGGCCCGCTATCCGAAGGCCGAGCGGGCCCGGGGGTATCTTGAGGGGGTGTCGGCGGCAGCGAACCTGGGGATCACCGAGTGACAGTGGCCGCGGTCGTTGCGCTGCTGGTGCCGGTGACCTGGTCGCCGCCCGGCACCGACCTGGACTCCTGGCGGGCCGCGATGGCCGAGGACCTCGTCGATCTGCTCACCCCGCTGCCGCGCGTCCAGCCGGCCATCGCCGCCGTCGCGGACGACCTGCCGCTGGCCGCCAAGATCGCCTGGCCGTCGACCCGCATCTACCGGGTCGAGGCCCCGACCATCCGCGCCGCCCTGGCCGCGGCGGGCGCTGATGGCCACGACAAGGCCGCGGTGGTCCTGGCCGACGCGCCCGACCTGCCGGCCATGCTCATCGGCAAGCTGCTGCGTCCGCTGTCCACCCGCCACCTTGCCGTTGCGCCGGCGCACGACGGGGGCCTGCTCGGCGCCGCCGCCCGCCTGCCGTTGCCGGACTGGGTGCCGGAGCTGGACACCGAGGCCGGCGACGTGGTCACCGCCCGGCGCCCGGCCCCCGAGCCCACCATGGTCGCCGCCGCCCCGGGCTGGCACCGCCTCCGCGGCCCGGCCGACCTGCGCCGCCTCGACCCTGGCCTGGACGGCTGGGAGGCCACCCGCGCGATCCTGACCTGAGAAAGCGGACAAATGGCCGCTTAGGTCGCGTCGGCGGTTTCGAGGGAAGCATCGAGCGGCGATCGAAGCTGGCGTTTATCCCTTGCCAGCTTCGATCCGCCAGGAGCAGGGGACTACTCCTTGGGCTCCCCGCCGGTCTCGTCGTTGAAGCCCAGGTCGCCCAGGTCGAGCTGGGTCCGCGCGAACATCTCCGGATCCGCGAACGCCTCCTCGTCGGGCAGCAGGTCCGGGTGGCCCCACAGCGCGTCCCGGCCGCTGATGCCCCGGTGCTCGGTCAGCGCGTTCCACAGCGCCGTGGCCTCGCGCAGCCGCCGCGGCCGCAGCTCCAGCCCGACGAGGGCCGCGAAGGTCTGCTCCGCCGGACCGCCGGCCGCCCGGCGGCGGCGGAAGGCCTCCGAGAGGCGCACCACGTCGGGGAGGCGGTCGCCGGCGGCGCGGTCGACGACGTGGCAGACCCAGCCCTCGACCAGCGCCAGCGCGGTCTCCAGCCGGGCCAGCGCGGCCCGTTGCTGCGGCGTGTCCTCGGGCGTGAAGATGCCTTCGAGCACCAGCTCCTGCGGGTCGGTGCCCATGGTCGTTGGGTCGAAGCGGCTCATCGCCTCCTCGATCGCCTCGCGGTCGACGTGGATCCCGGCCGCGTAGGCCTCCACGGCGGCGAAGACGTGCCCGCGCAGCCACGGCACGTGGCCGAAGAGCCGCTGGTGGGCCGCCTCGCGCAGGGCCACGTAGAGGCGCACCTGGTCGTCGGGGATCTCCAGGCCCTTGCCGTACTCCGCGATGTTGGCCGGCACCAGCGCCGCCGTGCCCGTCGGGCCGAGCGGCAGGCCGATGTCGCCGGCCGAGAGCACCTCGGCGGCGAGCGAGCCGAGCGCGGTGCCCAGCTGACCGCCGAGCAGCGCCCCGCCCAGGGAGGCGACCATCGAGGTCATCGGGCCCATCTGGGCGCGCATCTCCTCGGGCACCAGCTCGGTCATCGCCGACACCATGCGGGCCGCCACCGGGTCGCACAGCTTGCGCCAGACCGGCAGGGTCTGGTTCAGCCACTCGCCGCGGCTCCAGGCCGAGGTTGCGCGCACGCCCGACGGGAGGGAGGACTCGGGCTCGAGCCACAGGTCGGCCAGGCGCAGCGCCTCGATCACCGCGGCGCGCTCCACGGCGGTCACCGCCGGGTCGCCGACCGGCTTGCTGGCCTCGCTGTCCGCCTCGGGCGACGGCACCTGCACCTCGGCGCCGGGCATGGCGAAACCGACCGGGAACTGCGACATGCCCCCCGCCGGGCCGTTGCCGGTCAGGTGGGCCTGGGCCAGTTGGCGGGCCAGATCCCAGTTGACCGGACCGCCGCTGGGCGTGGCGAACAGCTGCTGCAGCTGGCTCAGGAATTGCTGCATCTGGCGCGGATCATTGGGATCCGGCACGTCGCCGCCGGACGGACCGAAGCCGAACGGGATGTCTGCGGGCATTCCTCAACGGTACTCGCTTCCAGGTGCGACGGGTCGGGGGCGCTAGGCTCGCCGCCATGAGACGTCGTGGGCTCACCGTGCTGATCGGCGCGTTGCTGCTGTTGGTGCTGTCCTGGCAGGCGACCGTGGTCAAGGTGCCGTATGTCGAGATGGGGCCCGGACCGACGTACGACACCCTGGGAACAGACACGGGCAAGCCCGACGGCCATCCGATCATCAGCGTCGAGGGGGCCACGGCCACCAAGTCCAAGGGCCAGCTGCGCATGACCACGGTGTCGGTGCAGCCGGAGCTCACGCTCTACGAGGCGATGGCCGGCTGGTTCCAGCACGACCACGCTGTCGTACCGCGGGAGCTCATCTACCCGCCCGACCGCACCCAGCGGCAGGTCGACGAGGACAACGCCCGCGACTTCCAGCAGTCCCAGACCTCGGCCGAGACGGTGGCGCTGCGCAAGCTCGGCTACCCGGTGCTCGTCACCGTCAGTGAGGTGAGCGAGGGCTTCCCGGCCGTCGGCAAGCTGCAGAAGGACGACGTCATCAAGGCCGTGGACGGCACCGCCGTCGACTCGCCGGACAAGCTCACCGAGCTGGTGCGGGCCAAGCCGGCCGGCACCGCGCGCCAGGTGGAGATCGTCCGCGGCGGGCAGACGCAGACCGTCGAGATCGCCACCAAGGCCGGCGACGACGGCAACCCGCGCCTCGGCGTGCAGGTGGGCACCACCCAGCCGCACCCCTTCAAGCTGACCATCCAGCTGGACAAGATCGGCGGCCCGTCGGCCGGCCTCATGTTCACGCTCGGCATCATCGACACCATCGAGCCGGAGGACCTGACCGGCGGGATGATCATCGCCGGCACGGGCACGATCGACGACGCCGGCAACGTCGGGCCGATCGGCGGCATCCCGCACAAGCTGGTCGCGGCGAAGGCGGCCGGGGCCAAGGTGTTCCTCACGCCGGCCAGCAACTGCGCCGAGGCGATGGACAATGCGCAGCGCGGCCTGCCCCTCGTCAAGGTGACCAACGTGGACGACGCGCTGGCGGCCCTGGAGGCGCTGCGAGCAGGGCGGACGCCGGCTTTGTGCAGCCGATGACTACGCTGAACGAGTTTCCATACGCGAACGGGCGGAGCCGACCGTGGTAATGCGTAATCCGATGACCAGGGTGAGCCGGCGTGGCCGGGTCACGATCGCCGTGCTGGTGGTCGTCTTCCTGTTGTTCACGCTGTTCGACCGGTTGGTCGGTGCGTGGGCGGACTACCTGTGGTTTTCCGAGGTCAAGTACCCCCAGGTCTTCACCGGGGTGCTCACGACCCGGATCTGGATGTTCCTGATCTTCGGGGTGGCGGTCGGGCTGGTCATCGCCGGCAACCTCTACCTCGCCTACCGCGCCCGCCCGCTGCTGCGCCCGCACTCGGCCGAGCAGCACGCGCTGGACCGCTACCGGCTGTTCCTCCTGCCCCACATGATGGGCTGGATCGTCCTGGTCGCCGGCCTGATCGGGCTCTTCTCCGGGCTCTCGGCCCAGGGTCACTGGCAGGACTGGATGCTGTTCAGCAACAGCACCCCGTTCGGCAAGACCGACCCCGAGTTCCACGTCGACCTGTCGTTCTACGTGTTCGAGTACCCGTTCTGGCGCTACCTGCTGGGCGTGGCCTTCACGACCGTGGTCTTCTCCCTGCTCGGCGCGCTGGCCCTGCACTACCTCTTCGGCGGGGTCCGGCTGCAGGGCGCCGGCGAGCGGATGACCGCCGCCGCCCGGGCCCACCTGACCGCCCTCGTCGCGACGTTCGTGCTGCTCAAGGCGGCCGCCTACTTCCTGGACCGGCGCGGCCTGCTGCTGGACAAGTTCCCCACCCAGGACCTCTACGGCGCCGGCTACACCAACATCAACGCCCTGCTGCCGGCCAAGGAGATCCTGGCCTGGATCTCGATCATCGTGGCGATCGCGATCCTGGTCTTCTCCAACGCGTTCATGCGCAACCTGGTGTGGCCGGGCCTGGCCCTGGGCCTGCTCGCCCTGTCGGCGGTCGCGGTCGGCGGCATCTACCCGGCCGCGGTGCAGTCCTTCACCGTGAAGCCGAGCCAGCTGCAGAAGGAGTCGCCGTACTTCCAGTACGCGATCGACGCCACCAGGGACGCGTTCGGCCTCAAGGACGTCAAGGTCGAGGCCTACTCGGCGGATAACACCAACCCGCCGGGCAGCCTGCTCGACGGCAAGGACCCCACGGTCGCCAACATCCGGCTGCTCGACCCGGCCGTCGTCGGCGACACGTACACCCAGCAGCAGCAGGTCCGGGGCTTCTACGAGTTCAACCCGAAGCTCGACATCGACCGCTACACGATCGACGGCAAGACGCAGGACTACATCGTCGGCGTCCGTGAGATCCGCTACGACCAGCTGCAGCAGAACAACTGGCAGAACCGTCACAGCGTGTACACCCACGGCTACGGGTTCGTGGCCGCCCCCGCCAACCAGGTCGTCTGCAGCGGCCAGCCGCTGTACGTCTCGGGCTTCTTCGGCGACTCGGCCCAGTCGGACGCCAAGGCCGCGGACGAGAGCTGCGTGGCCGACAAGGACAAGATCCCGGTCACCAACCCGCAGATCTACTACGGCGAGCAGATGGGCGACGTCTACGCGATCGTCGGCAAGTCCAAGCAGTCCGACCGCGACGCCGAGTTCAACGTGCCGACCGGGGGCGAGGACCAGTCGAGCACCTACTCGACGTACGACGGCAGCGGTGGCGTCGCGGTCAACAACTTCTGGCGCCGGATGCTCTTCGCCGCCTACTTCCGCGAGACGAACTTCCTGCTCTCCGGGGTGCTCAACGACCACTCCAAGGTCCTGTACGTGCGCGACCCGGAGACCCGGGTGCGCAACATCGCCCCGTTCCTGACTCTGGACAGCGACCCGTATCCGGCCGTGGTCGACGGCAAGATCCTGTGGATCATCGACGGCTACACGACGTCGGCGACGTACCCGTACGCGCAGAAGCTGGACTGGAACACCGCGATCCAGGACTCCTCGACCGCCGGGCGGGTTTTCCCGGAGCCCCGCCAGGACGTTAACTACCTGCGCAACTCCGTGAAGGCCACCGTCGACGCCTACACCGGCGAGGTCAAGCTCTACGCCTTCGACGACCAGGACCCGGTGCTCAAGACCTGGAACAAGGCCTTCGGTGGCAAGCTGGTCCAGCCCCGCTCGGCGATCTCGCAGGGCCTGATGGACCACCTGCGCTACCCCGAGGACCAGTTCAAGGTCCAGCGCGACCTGCTCAGCCGCTTCCACGTCACCTCGCCGGACGGCTTCTTCTCGGGGCAGGACTTCTGGGAGGTCCCGAAGGACCCGGCCAACAGCGCGGCCGACCAGCCGCCGTACTACATCGTCGCCCAGCTGCCCAAGCAGGACTCGCCCCGCTTCCAGCTCACCGCCGCGATGGCGCCGCGCAAGCGGGGCAACCTGGCCTCCATCATGTCCGCCTCGTACGTCAACGGGCAGCCCCGCTTCGAGGTGCTGGAGCTGCCGGCCAACACGGCGATCCAGGGCCCGAACCAGACGCACGCCAGCATGACCTCGCTCGTCGACGCGAGAAAGGACCTGACCCAGTTCGCGTCGAGCAACTCCGACGTCATCTATGGCAACCTGCTCTCGCTGCCGGTCGCCAACGGCATGCTGTACGTCGAGCCGATCTATCTGAAAAACAAGAACGACAAGGCCTTCCCGCGCATGCAGAAGGTGCTGGTGGCCTACGGTCCGAAGTACATGGCCTACGCCGACACGCTCGCCCAGGGCCTGCAACAGCTGGTCAAACAGGTGACGGGCCAGGCGCCGCCGCCGCAGACCGACAACCCCGGCCAGGGCGCCCAACCCACCGGCAACCAGCCGAGCACGCCCCAGATCCAGGAAACGATCACCGCCATGAACAAGGCGATCGCGGACCTGGAGGCGGCGCAGAAGTCCGGCGACTTCGAGGCCTACGGCAAGGCCCTCAAGGCCCTGCAGGACGCCATCGCGAGGTACGAGGACGCGGTGAAGGCGGCGGGTGGCACCTCGCCGGCCTCGCCCTCAGCGGGCGCCTCCCCGGGCCCGTCCGCGTCCGCCTCGACCGGCACGTCTGCGGCCGCTTCGCCGCAGCCTTCCGCGGGCTGATCGCGTGCGCGTCACCCGGGCCGGGGCAACGATCCCGGCCCGGGTGACGCCGGACACGTCCCTCTCCGCCGATTTGGAACCCGGGACGAACGTGCGCTAATCTAAACAAGCCGACGCGGGGTGGAGCAGCTCGGTAGCTCGCTGGGCTCATAACCCAGAGGTCGCAGGTTCAAATCCTGTCCCCGCTACTCATCTGAACGGCCCCTGCTCACGCAGGGGCCGTTCGCCTTTGATGAGTAGCCTTTCCCGCTCGCTTCGCTCGCTCCTGAGGAGTGGGGGAGCTTCGCTCCACCCACGCCCCCTCAACTGCTGCGGTGGGTGCGCTGGTGGCGAGTGGGGGAGCTTCGCTCCACCCATGGCCCCTCAACTGCTGCGGTGGGTGCGCTGGTCGGAGGTGGGTGCGCTCGTCGGGGGTGGGTGCGCTGGTCGGGTTTGGTTCACGCATGCCGTCCCAGCTGCGGTGGGGGCGGTGGGTGCGCTGGTCGGGTTTGCGCTCAGCCGCAGCCCCTCGACGGGTGGGCGCGGAGGGCCCGGGGCGGGCCCTCCGCGCTTGGTGCGGGTTTGCGGGCTAGGCGTAGATCTCGAACTCGAAGAGCGAGTAGCCGTATGCGGTACCGCGAGCGGTGGCGTTGATCCGTACGTACCGGCCGGTGGCGGCGAGGGCGGTGTTGTCGTCCACCCCGCCGTCTCCGTTGGTGATTGTGCGGACCGTTGTCCAGTTCGTGCCGTCGGGCGAGGTCTGGATCGTGTAGTTCTTGCCGTACGCGGCCTCCCAGGTCAGCTTCACCCGGTCGATCGACGTCGGCTGACCCAGGTCGACCTGGATCCACTGCGGGTCGCTGAACGCGCTTGACCAGCGGGTGGTTGCGTTGCCGTCGACCGCGGCGGTCGCTGGGGTGCCGGCGTTCTCCACGCTCGACGCCGTCGCCGGGCGGCTCAGTGCCAGGTTTCCGGTCGGCGGCGGTGGGGTGGTGCCGCCGTAGACCTCGAACTCGAAGAGCGAGTAGCCGTATGCGGTACCGCGAGCGGTGGCGTTGATTCGTACGTATCGGCCGGTGGCGGCGAGGGCGGTGTTGTCGTCCACCCCGCCGTCTCCGTTGGTGATTGTGCGGACCGTTGTCCAGTTCGTGCCGTCGGGCGAGGTCTGGATCGTGTAGTTCTTGCCGTACGCGGCCTCCCAGGTCAGCTTCACCCGGTCGATCGACGTCGGCTGACCCAGGTCGACCTGAATCCACTGCGGATCGCTGAACGCGCTCGACCAGCGGGTGGTGAGGGAGCCGTCCACTGCGGCCGAGGCCGGGGTGCCGGCGTTCTCCACGCTCGACGCCGTCACCGGCCGGTTCAACGCCAGGTTCCCCGACGGGGGCTGCGTCGTGCCGGTCGTGAACGTGAAGTCGTCGATGTCGAAGAGCGAGCCGGTGGTACCGCCGGTGAAGACCAGGTACAGCTGATGCGACCCGGACGGCGGGGTCACCGTCCCCGTCACGTCGGCCCAGGTCTCCCAGCCGCCGGTCGGGGCGACCTGCGCCGTGCCCACCACCGGTCCGGTCGGCGAGTCGGTCCGCAGCGTGATCGTCCCGCCGATGCCGGCGGAGGCGACCCGCGCCGAAAAGCCGGTGGCGCCGGCCAGGTTGTAGGGGTTGAACGAGATCCAGTCACCGTTCTCGATGAACCCGACGGCGTTGCCGCCGTGCGCGCTCGCCTTGGCGGCCAACTGGACGCCGCTCATCGAGCCGAAGTGCTCGGCCTGGCGGGTCAGCGGCTGCAGGACCCGCTGGTCCTGCACCGCGCTGCCGGTCGCCGGGGTGTACTGCGCGTTGATCACCCCGAAGACGTTCGACGACGCGTCGTGCTCACCGTCCACGCTGGTCTGGATCGTCCCGTTGCAGCCGGTCTTACTGGTGATCGGGTGGCCGTGGCTGTCGTGACCCAGGATGTAGCTGACCGTCACCCGGTTGCAGTCGACGGTGCCGTTCGGGTCGGTGACCTGGACCTGGAAGGGCACCGCGTCCCCGAACTTGAACAGGGACCCGTTGACTGGCGTGATCAGCGTGACCGACGGCCGGCCGACCCCGACGACGACGCTGGCCGTTGATATCCGCCCGCCGGTGTCCCGGACCGTCAGCGTCGCGGTGTACTCCCCGTTGGCGGCGTAGGTGAACGTCGGGTTGGCCGCCGTCGAGTCCGTCGTGCCGTCGCTGGTGAAGTCCCAGGCATAGGTGATCGCGTCACCGTCCGGGTCGTTGGTGCCGGCCGAGCTGAACTGCACGGTCAGCGGCGCCGCGCCGGCGCTCGGGGTGGCGCTGGCCTGGGCGATCGGGGCCCGGTTGCCGCCGCTGTTGTACTCGATGCGGTAGAGGGCCGAGTTGGCGTCGCCGCCGAACCAGCCGGTGCCGTAGTCGAGGACGTACAGGGCGCCGTCCGGCCCGAACTCCATGTCCATGATCGCGGTTCCGGACCACGGGAAGGAGTCGATCGCGCCGGCCGTGCCGTTGGCGTTCAGGGTGGCCGTCTTGATCCAGCGGCTGGTGAACTCGCCGAGGAAGACCTTCCCGTTGTACGACGCCGGGAACTTTACGTCGGAGACCAGCGCCGGGTCGAAGTTGTAGACCGGTCCGCCCATCGGTCCGCCGCCGCCCAGCTCGGGCCGCCAGGGTCCCGCGCCGCCGTACGGCAGCCAGCCCGGCTGTGACGGCGGGAGGGTGGTGATGCCCGTGTTGTTCGGTGAGTTGTTGGTCGGCCCACCGGCACAGTTGTACGGGCCGGCCGACGGACCGGAGGGGAATGTGTACTCCTGGTAGGGGGTGTTGTAGTTGGAGCAGTACGGCCAGCCGAAGAAGCCCGGCCCGGTGATCCGGTCGAACGCCACCGTGCCGGCCGGCCCGCGCTGCGGGTCGGCGGTGCCGGCGTCGGGGCCGTAGTCACCGAGGTAGACGACCCCGGTGGCCTTGTCGACGCTCATCCGGAACGGGTTGCGGAAGCCCATCGCGTAGATCTCGGGACGGGTCTTCGCCGTGCCCGGGGCGAACATGTTGCCGGCCGGGATGGTGTAGCCACCCGTTGCGCCCGGCTTGATCCGCAGCACCTTGCCGCGCAGGTCGTTGCTGTTGCCGGCGGTGCGCTGCGCGTCGAACGCGGGGTTGTGGTCGGCCCGCTCGTCCAGCGGCGCATAGCCGCCCGAGTCGAACGGGTTGGTGTCGTCGCCGGTGGACAGGTAGAGGTTGCCGGCGGCGTCGAAGTCGATGTCACCACCGACGTGGCAGCACTGGCCCCGGCTGGTCGGCACGTCCAGGACCGTCACCTGCGAGTTCAGGTCGATCGTGTTGTCGTCCCGCACGGTGAACCGGGCCAGCTTGTTGGAGCCGTTGAACGGGGCGAACTGCGCCGCCGTGCCCGTCGCCGGCGAGTCGCCGCCCGGGGTGCTCAGCGGCGGCGCGTAGTACACGTACACCCAGTGGTTGCTGGCGAAGTTCGGATCCGCCTTGATGCTCTGCAGGCCCTCCTCGTCGTGGCTGTACACCGCCAGCTGCCCCGCCACCTTGGTGTTGCCGTTGACGTCGGTGTAGCGGATGACGCCGTCGCGTGAGGTGTGCAGCACGCCGCGGTTGGGCAGGACGGTGAGCCCCATCGGCTCGCCCGTCTCGGCCACGCCCTTGGCCAGCGTCACCTGCGAGAAGGTGCCGGCCTGCGGCGGCTGGGTGCCGACCGTGCAGTTGCCGACGCCCTGCGCCGCGTAGCGGATGCCGCCGAGCAGGTGGGTGCGGAAGTTGGCCTCGGTGTAGCTCTCCTGGGTGTGTCCGAGGCCGGTGTACCACGAGCGACCGCCGTCATACGCACGGCACCACGAGATCGGGTGGTCGTTGTTCATGGTGCCGCCCGTGTAGCTGGTCTCGTCCAGGTTGGCCAGCACGTGCGTGGTCGACCGCGGGTTGGTGCGATAGTTGTACAGCTCGTCGGTCCGGTTCCAGGTCGCCGGCAGCCCGGCCGTCGAGGGGTGGGTCGTGTCCTCGATCCGAACCCGCACCGGCTGGATCGCCGGGTGGCTCGAGAAGTACGCGCCCACCAGGCCGCCGTACCAGGCCCAGTCGTACTCGGTGTCGGCCGCGGCGTGCACGCCGACGTAGCCGCCGCCGGCCCGGATGTAGCGCTCGAACGACGCCTGCTGGTTGGCGTCGAGCACGTCGGCCGTCGTCGAAAGCCAGATGACCGCCTTGAATCGGGCCAGGTTGGCGTCGTTGAACTGCGTGGCGTCCTCGGTCGCTTCGACCGTGAAGTTGTTCTGCGTGCCGAGCTGCTGGATCGCGGCGATGCCCGCCGGGATCGAGTCGTGCCGGAACCCCGCGGTCTTGCTGAAGATCAGCACCGAGAAGTCGGCAGCGAACGCCGGGGCGATGTTGATGCCTACCCCGGCGAGCACGACGGCGACGCAGAGCAGCACTCTGCGAATCATGATCGGATGTACACCTCTCCAGAGGGGAACCACGAAAGACGCGCACCGATCGCGTCTGGATGAGGTCGTTGACACCCGTGCCTCGCCGAAGGCCGCGAGTGCCGAGCCGAGCACCGTAGCGGCGGCGACCGGCGGAACAACATGGAAATCGGGTGTGGGGGCGTCGCCTCCTCAGCGGTGGGAGAGCGCTCTCTCAGTGGGTGTGGATAAGTTAAGCAGAGACATCTGTCATTGGGAAGGCCATCGACGGCTGGTTGGCATCAGAACGAGAGAGCGCTCTCTGTTGATCGAGCCGCTCGCCCGCCGCCGGATCACGTCCGGAGAGCCCGTCGCTCGACGGTGGCCATCTCGGAGGAGGCGTCGTGCCGGCAAGCCGAGTGTCGGCGTAGGCGATCCACGGGTCGAGGCGGTGGCTGGTCGGCCCGCGTTGAGACAAGTCCTCCGTACCACCGCCTCCACCCGGCTGGCAGAAGCGGCGGTCCGCGTCAGTTTTCGGACAGCGGTTGGCGAAAAAGCCTGCCGGTGCCGGCAACGCCGGCCGACTCGATTTGCATCTATCAACACACAACAACACGGGCATGCCGGCCGGCGCCCACCGTTCATCGACCTTACGGAAGGAGGACCGTGGTGGCAGCGTCGTCAGCGGTGGTAGCCGGAGCAGATCCAGTCCAATTGGCCAATTCGGGCAGAAAGAGGTTGGTCGGCGTGGATGCCTTGGCCGACGAGTTCGACGATTTCGTGCGGGCCCGCACGCCGTCGCTGTTGCGGTCAGCGTTCCTGCTCACTGGGGACCAGCACCTCGCGGAAGATCTGGTACAGAATGCGTTGATCCACACGCATCGATCATGGCAACGCCTGCACCACGCCGGCAATGCCGAGGCGTACACGCGAAAGATCATGTACCACCAGCAAGTCGCCTGGTGGCGGCGGGGCAAGGTCGTGGAGCGCTTGGCCGAAGATGTGGCGGATGCGATGCGAGGCGCCCGTCGGGGTGGATCAGACGCCGGTGACCACGCGAACGCCACGGCAGTGCGCGTCACCCTGCAGGCAGCGCTGCTGCGGCTGACCAACCGCCAGCGGGCGGTCCTGGTGCTGCGCTTCTTCGAGGACCGCAGCGAGGTTGAGGCGGCCGAACTGATGGGAGTCTCGGTCGGCACTATCAAGAGCCAGACAGCGAAAGCGTTGGCGCGGCTTCGCGTGATCGCACCCGAATTGGACGAGTTCTACTTTACGGGGGTGTCCCGATGAACGGCCTCAACTCGCAGCAGTTCCACGCCGACCTGGCCGAGATCGCGGACCTCGCCACGCCGGTAGACCTGCACGGCCGAGTGCTGCGCGGCTCGAAGCGGCAATCGCAGCGCCGGGCAGTCCTGGTCTCGTTCGCGGCCTTCGCGGTTCTCGCGACCAGTGGCGCCGCCTTCGCGTTGGCGCCGCACCCCAGCGACAGCGCCACGCCGGGCACAACACCAACCGTCTCGAACACCGGCACCACACGCCCCGAGGCATCCCCGACGCCCACCGGCTCGACGGCACCCAGCGGCGCGGCGGGATCGGGCACGCCAGGCGCGTCGAACGTATCAGCCAAACTCACGTTGGGCCCGTGGACGACGTCGAGCGGCAAATCGTCGCTGCCCGGCACGCTGTATTACCTGACGGGAGCGACCACCGGCAGCACCGAACCAATCAAGATCAACGTGCTGGCCGACGGCACCCTGCGTACGGCGACGCTGCAGGGTCCAGTGGGACAGCACGACTGCGCACGCCAGTCCATCGTGTTCTCACCGGACGGCGCCTCGGTGGCGTGGGTCGAGGGCGACAACCAGGCGATCAATGGCGGAGCGCTCGTCGTGGCATCGCTGCGCGACCGCGGGCAGAAGGTCGTCATGAGCGGCCCGGTCCGGTGCGACGGAGGCTCCGGTCCGAAGTGGATGCCCGACTCGCGTGGGCTGGTCGTAAGTGTGGTACGCGGAAACGCGGTTGACGTGAACATCGTCAACGTGAGCACCGGCGAAACCACCGCCGCACCGGCGACCTGGGGTGGCTACCTGGCATGGTCGGCGAACGGCGCCTACGTCGCCTACGGCGAGCAAGGCGAGATCGTCGTCGCCACCGCGGCCGGCAAGGTCACCAAGCGAGTCCCTTACGACATCAACTGCTGCACCGGCGGCTTCTCAGTCCAAAGCGTCTCCAATGACGGCCGCTATGTCGGGGTCAGCTTCCGCAACAGTGACCCGAGCACGGTCCGCAATGCGACGAAGATCGTCGACCTGACCACCGGCAAGGAGGTCGACCTCGGCAGGACTGCACCCCCCAGCGGATCAATCCAGATCATCCTCACCGGAGCCGACCGTCTCTTCTGCATCAAGGTCACCAACGCATCGACAGACGTGGAATTCGACCGCGCCGGCAACCAAGAAAGCTTGTCGATCCCACTGACCGGCCAGCCCCAGATCCGCGCGTACCGCTCCTAGCCAGTCGCCCCCAGGTGCATCGTCGGCGAATGAAGTCTCGTTCGCCGACGATGCACCTGGCTCTACCGGCACGGTGCAGAAATCTGGGCGGTAGCGGTCACTTCGGCGCCGGACCGCCGTCCCAAGATAGGCAATGGGCGGGCGGTCCGGGTGCGGGACGGACTCAGATTTCGGGACCGATGATGGTTGGGCCAGGCGGGTAGGCAACCGACGCCTGCGCCGGGCTGGCCAGTACCGCGAGGCCGAGGCCCAGCGCGAGGCCGGCGACCAGGGCCAGCCGGCGCAACGTGTTGCGGTGCTGCATCTCTGCTCCTTGAGTGTGGATGCGTCATTGACGCCCTCCACTGTCGTACAACGCCCATTTCCAGGTGAGCGTGCTATCACGACATTCGATCCGTGTACCTGTATATGGCGTGCCTGTGGTGCCCGTACCACTTCGGGTCTGGTGGCAGCACGTGTCCATTCGATCAATGCCACCTCGGCGGCGATCTCCTTCTCGTCATCGAGATCGTGTCGCGGGGCTCGGAGGCCATCGACCAGGGCGCCAAGGTGCCGGAGTACGCGGCGGCCGGTATTGGGCAGTACTGGATGGTGGCGCGGGACGCTGCGCAGACGTTGACGCTGCACCGGCTCGGCTCGGACGGAACCTACGAAGTGACGGCCAAGATGCCGTTGGCCTGGCTGCTGCAGACCGCGCCGGCGGACCACATCGGCGGCTGACCGCACCGAACTGACGTGGGAGAAGCGTGCGTGCGTCGCAGCCGCGTGATCCTCTGAGGGTTTGGCGGGCCGGGGAGCGGGTAGGCGCCCGCGGGTGACCACGTCACATAGGAAACCAGACAGAGCCCCCGATGCAGGCCCGGACGAAGCCGAGCTGGTCAGCAACCTCGCGGATTCCGGAGTCGAGAGTTCCGGCTACGCCCCGCCGGCGAGTGGCCCCCGCAGTCCGGAACGGCTCGCCCCGCCCGGCGGTCCGAGCGGTTACGAGGGCGTCGACATCGGGGCGGTACACGCGTTCAGGCGCGGGCGGCTCGAGTCCGCGCGTGAGGCCGTCCTGGCCGACCAGGTTGCGGCCGTGATCGGGCAGCCGGAGCCGCCGTGCACCCCGATCGCCTCCGCCATGCGTCAGGTCATGCAGCACTGCGGCGGCGACGCGGAGCTGCTGGCCTGGCTGGACAAGTTCCCGGGCCGGCCGCAGCTGATCGCCCGGGTGCTCACGCTGGTGGCGCTGCTGGACCGGTTCGGTGACCGGCGGCCCGTCGTCGGGGCGCTGCGGGAGCATCGGATGCGGGCGCCGGACCCGCCGAGCCTGGCCGGCCACCTGCCGGACGTGACCGGTGACGCGGCGCTGGCCTGCCTCGGCGGCGAGATCAAGATGATGCTGGGCGAGGACGATCTGGCGCCGGCCGGTCGGCTCGCCATGGCCGCCGCGGGCCTGCTCGCCGAACTCGGGCCGCACGTCGCGAGAGTGCCCGGCGCCGAGGAACTGGGCGCGCTCGCCGAGCGGTCCCGGACGGGCCTTCACGAGGCCTTGGCCGCGGTGGAGGAGCCGGCGGCGAGACGGGCAAGCTAGGAGGGGTCGGCGGGAAGGTCGCGCCCGATCAATCGGGCTGAAGGCGGTACGTAAAAGGGACCGGCATCCACGGGGGAAGACGCCGGTCCCGCCGACCACTTTACGGCATATGACCCTGATGTACCAAGGTCTATCTTTTGCGGGTCTGGCACAGCGCGGCCCGCCCGCCACACCGGGCGGACGGGCTGCGCTTGCGAACTACGGGATCAGCCGAGCGTCCAGGACTGGTTGGCGGTGCCGCCGCAGGTCCAGATCTGCAGCTGGTTGCCGTCGGCGGTGCTCCAGTCGGTGACGTCCAGGCACTTGCCCGAGCCGGTGTTGACCAGGCTGCCGTTGGCGCCGAGGGTCCAGTTCTGGGCGTTCGAGCCGTTGCAGTCCCAGAGTTGCACCTTGGTGCCGTTGGCGGTGCCGGCCGACGTCACGTCCATGCACTTGCCCAGGGACCGGAAGGTGTTGCCGGTGCGGGTCCACTGCTGGGCGGTGGTGCCGTTGCAGGTGTAGAGCTGCACCTTGGTGCCGTTGGCGGAGCTGGCGGAGGCCACGTCGACGCACTTGCCGCCGTAGCCGTGGATCGGCGTGGTGCTGCCGGCCGGGGGCGTGGTCGGCGGCGTGGTGGTCGGCGGCGGGGTGGTGGTGCCGCCGGTGATCGCCTTGAAGATGTTCGTGAACTGGTAGTTGCTCTGCGGCGTCCCGCTCTGGCCCTGGTTGTCCCGGCCCAGCGCCCAGAACGTGAGCTGCTGGATGCCCTTGCTGGCGGCGAAGGACTCGAGCGCCTGGGCGTTCTGGACGGTGAAGACCTCGGCGCTGGTGTCGTTCACGCCGATCATCGGGCAGTTGCCCTCCATGGCCCACAGCTGCGCGTCGGTCTTGTTGGTCCAGATCTGCCCGAGCTGGTTACGCAGGCCGGTGGCGGCGTTGATGGCGGCCTGGCCCATGTCCATCGCCGGCCCGTAGTCCATGGTCATGATGTTGACCAGGTTGACGTTGAGGTTGTGGCTCTTGGCGTTCTGCAGCAGGGCGATGCCGTTGGACTCCAGGCCGCTCGGGCTGACCGGCAGCGTGTAGTCGACCGCGAGCGTCTTGCCCTGGGCGGCGTAGTCCTGCTGCAGGTTGGCCAGCGCGGTGTTGCGCCGGTCGTTGGCGGCCGTGTTGTTCAGCGTCGAGCCCTCGATGTCGAGGTCGATGCGGGTCAGGTTGAACTGGTCGATGACCTTCTTGTACTGCGCCTGCATCGCCGCGACCGTGCTGCACGAGGCGAGCTCGTCGCCGCCCGCGCCACCGAACGACACGATGACGTCGCCGCCGACCGCGCGCAGGCTGTTGACGGCGTTGTTCCAGCCGGCGTCGGTAACCGGGGTGCTGCCGTTGATGGTGGCGTTACAGGTGCCCTGGCTGATGACGAAGGCCAGCGTGTAGTACTTGTTGCCGGTCGCGTTGTAGGCGGCCATCAGGGTGGACGGGTTGTTCCACATCTCCGCGTACGGCGCGGCGTAGTGGGCGGGGAAGCCCGGGCCGGGGTTGGCGGCGGCCGAGGCTGCACCGATGTTGGCGAACATGACGCCGGCGGTCACCAGCGGCAGCGCGCCGAGCGCCGCGATGAGCGGCAGCCTCCGGGAGCGAGATCGGGGCATGGACAGTTCCTCCGGTTGGACAGGCGGACGACTAGGGGTGGGGTGGGGGCGGCGCCCAGGGTTGGTGGGCGCCGCCGCGCCGGGTCGACGAACGTCTAGGAGGGCAGCGTCCAGAGCTGGTTGGCGCCGCCGAAGCAGGTCCAGATCTGCAGGCGGGTGCCGTCCGCGCTGCTGTTGCCAGTGACATCCAGGCACTTGCCGGAGCCGGTGTTCACGAGCTTCCCGGCGTTGGCCGTCCACTGCTGGGCGGCGCTGCCGTTGCAGTCGTAGATCTGCACGGGCGTGCCGTCGGCGGTGCCGGCGGAGGTGACGTCAAGGCACTTGCCGAGCGCGCGGACGCTGTTGTCGGCGTTGCCGACGGTCCACTGCTGGGCGGTGCTGCCGTTGCAGGTGTACAGCTGCACCGCGGTGCCATTGGCGGAGTTCGCCGCGGCGATGTCGACGCACTTGCCACCGAGGCCCGTGATGGCGCCCGTGCGCGTGCTGCCGCCCCCGCCACCGCCCCCGCCGCTGGTGGTCCCGCTCCAGGTGAACGTCGCCGAGGTCTTGGTCGGCAGGCTGTAGGTGAACGACTGGCCGCCCCAGTTGACCTTCAGGGTCTGCGTCGAGCCGCTGGAGTTGAAGGCGATGAGGGCCTTCGAGCCGTCCGGGTTCTTGAAGGCCACGTTGGGGATGGTGGTGTTCGCGGTCGAGTCGATGCGCACGGCGCCGGGCCGGACGAACTTGGTCAGGTGGCCCATCGTGTAGTACTCGATGGTGTAGTCGACCTGGCCGCTGCGCGAGTCGCCGCGGTGCACCGTGATCAGGCCGGTGCAGGTGCCGCAGCCGCCGTTGTGCGGGCCCATGTTCTGGTCGACGGCGAGGCTCCACTTGGTCCAGGACCGGCCCCAGTTGCGGAAGTAGTCGATCAGGTCGTACATGTCCTCGGACTGCTGGTTGCTGACCCAGGTGCCGCCGGAGTGCTCGGTGAAGTACTGGTTCACGCCGGGGAACTGGTTGTGCACCGTGCTCATCTGCGTCGGGCTGCCGCCGTAGTCGTGCCAGGCGATGCCGCCGAAGTTCGGGTGGTTGCGGATCGCCGAGTCGTTGATCAGCGGCGAGACCCACGTGTCGTACGTGTCGAAGTTCCAGTCGCCGATGAGCAGCTTGGTGCTCAGCCCGGCGCCCTGCAGGGCCGGCAGGAGGTCGTTCTTGGCGAAGGACTGCAGGCCGGAGACGGGCCACTGCATGGACGGGTAGCCGGCGCAGCAACCGGGCTCGTTCTGCTCCGTCACGTAGTTGATGTGCACGCCCTGGGCCTCGTAGCCCTGGATGTACTTCACGAAGTACTGCGCGTACGTCTTGTAGTACTGCGCCTGGAGGTACCCCTGGCTGTACGCGTTGTTGTCCTTCATCCACGGCGGCGCAGACCAGGGCGAGCCGATGACGATGCCGCTCGGGTTGAGGCTCTTCGCCTGCTTGGTCAGCGCCATGACGTCGGCGTCGCGCGACAGCGAGAAGTCGTTGAGGTCGCAGCAGGTGGTGTCGTAGGAGTAGCTGTTCTGGGCCAGGTCCGACGAGCCGATGACGTTGCGCAGCGCGCTGACGCCGATGCCGGCCGTCGGGCTGAACAGCTTCGTCATCACGTCGTTCTGGGTGGCCGAGCTCAGCGCGCCACTGCCGCGGATGTCGAAGGCGGCGGTGTCGGTGAACGACGCGCCGGCGCCCTCGAACGGCTGGTAGGTGGTGCCATCGTTGACGGTGATGGTCTGGTTGGCGCTGCCACTGCTGGCGGTGAACGCGATCGAGTTCTGCTGCTGCAGGCCGCGGGTCACGGTCCGGCCGCCGGCGTCGGAGGTGGTGGTCAGCCAGACGTTGACGCTCTCGTTCGCCGCGTTGGCGAACGTCTGCGGCAGCACGGCGGCGGCCACGGCGGCCGCGGCGACGGCCGCCAGGATTGCCGCCTGACGGGCCCTGGGCTTGGTTTTGGGCATGGGGGATCCCCTTTCGGGGGCGGCGCGACCGGGCGCGGCTGGCGGGCGGCGCGTCTCGGTCGTGATCGGGTGAGGGGGTCGTACACGGCGGGGTGTCACATAGAAAACACCCGATGCTGCGTCATGTCAACGAAACACAGCAAGACATAATGAAACAAGTAACAACTCTTGAGTCACCTATACTGCGCGCGTGCCGAGACGTGCCACGATCCGTGACCTTGCCGACGAGACCGGCGTCTCGGTGGCCACCGTCTCGCGCGTGCTCAACGGGCACACCAACGTCTCCGCGCAGACCCGCGACCTGGTGCTGCGGGCCGCGCACAAGCTGGGCGCGCACGGGCCGCGGGCCCGCTCCGGCCCGGCGGCGGGCGGCGACACCGTGTTCGTGCGCTGCCCGTACGTGCTCAGCGACTACTTCGGGCTGATCGTCTCCTCCATCGTGGAGACCGTCGAGCTGCACGGCATGGGCGTCGTGCTCAACGCCGGCAAGAACGCCGCCGGGCGCAGCCCGCTGCCGATGCTGCCCCAGCGGGCCGGCGTGCGCGGCGCGATCCTCATCCTGCCGCCGGAGCCGGCCGAGGACCTGGCGGTGCTTCGCGACCGGCAGTTCCCGTTCGTGGTGGTCGACCCGCGCACCGCGCCGCCGCGCGACGTCGTCGCGGTGTCCTCGGCCCACTTCGCCGGCGCCCGCAGCGTGATGACCCACCTGGTCGGGCTCGGCCACCGCCGCATCGGCATCATCGGCGGCCCGCGCGAGTGGTCGGTGAGCGACGGCCGGCAGGCCGGCTACATCGCCCCGCTGGTCGACGTCGGCGCCCTCCCGCCGCCCGAGCTGCTGCGCAACGTCTCCGAGCCCAACGAGGAGCAGGGCCACGCGGCCGCCGGCGAGCTGCTCGACCTGCCGTCGCCGCCGACCGCCCTGGCCTGCTTCAACGACAAGATCGCCCTCGGCGCGCTGCGGGCCGCGGCCGAGCGCGGGCTGCGGGTCCCCGCGGAACTGTCGGTGGTCGGCTTCGACGACATCGAGGTCAGCCGGGCCACCAGCCCGATGCTCACCACCGTCCGCCAGCCCCTGGCCGAGCTCGGGCGCATGGCGGTCACCATGCTCCTGCGCATGATGGGCGGCCACGAGCTCGACGCCCTGCACGTCGAGCTGGCCACCGAACTGGTGGTCCGCGGCTCCACCGCCCCGCCGCGAGCGCTGTAACAGTTACAGCTACGTTCTGCCGTATCTGCGGCACTGATCCTTGATCATTCGTCCGGGCGAGCTCAGTACGCGTAGAAACCCTGGCCGCTCTTCTTGCCCAGCAGGCCGGCCTCCACCATGCGCAGCAGCAACGGCGGCGGGGCCACCTTCGGATCGTGCGACTCCTCGTAGAGCGAGGACGCGATGGAGGCGACGGTGTCCAGCCCGATCATGTCGGCGAGCCGCAGCGGGCCCACCGGGTGGGCGCAGCCGAGCGTCATCGCGCTGTCGATCGCCTCCACGGTCACCAGGCCGGCCTCGGCCATCCGGATGGCCGATACGAGGTACGGGATGAGCAGTGCGTTGACGACGAAGCCGGCCCGGTCCGGGGCGGCGACGACCTGCTTGCCCAGCACCGTGGTCACGAACGCCCCGGCCCGCTCGCGGGTCTGCGGCGCGGTCAGCAGCGAGCCGACCAGCTCGACGAGTGGCAGCGCGGTCACCGGGTTGAAGAAGTGCACGCCGATCACCTGCGCGGCCCGCCCGGTGGCCCGGGCCAGCCGGATGATCGGGATGGCCGAGGTGTTGGAGGCGAGGATCGCGTCGGGGTCGTCGACCACCTTGTCGAGGGTGGCGAAGATTTCGAGCTTGGTCGGCTCGTGCTCGCGGACCGCCTCAATAACCAGCTGACGGTCGGCTAGGTCGCCGAGGTCGGTGGTGAACCGGATGCGGGACAGGGCCGCGTCGCGCTCCTGCTCGGTAACGGTGCCCTTGCGCATGCCCTTGCCGAGCGAGCCGGCCACCCGCTTGCGGCCGGCCTCCGCCGACGCCGGGCTGGCCACGGCGACCAGCACGTCGACGTCGCGCCTCGCGCACACGTCGGCGATGCCGGAGCCCATGATGCCGCAGCCCACGATCCCGACCCGCTGAATGTCGCTCATCGCGTCTCCTCCCCGAAAGCGCGGCCTGACCAGCGCAGCAGGCAGGCGCCGATGGACATGCCCCCGCCGAAGCCGGCGAGGAGCACGAGGTCGCCGTCGGTGAGGGAGCCTGTCCGGTTGACCTCGTCGAGGGTCACCGGCACCGAGGCGCTGCCGATGTTGCCGTACCGCTCCAGGGTGTGCAGTGTCCGCGCGCCCGCGAGCCCGCAGCGCTTGACCAGCTCGTCGAGCAGGACCCCGTTGGCCTGGTGCGGCACGAAGTGGTCGACCTCGTCGAGGCCGTAGCCGGCCCGCTCGACCAGCGCGGCCAGGGTCGGCGGCACGTTCTCCATGACGAAGTCGCGCACGCCGCGGCCGTCCATGCGGAAGTAGTGCTCGCCGGCGTCGACCGTCTCCCGCGTCGGCGGGCGGCGGCTGCCCCCGGCCTCGATGCGGATGAGCTTCTCGGTGCCGCGGTGGTTGACCAGGTCGAGGTCGATGATGCCGTACCCCTCGGGGACCGGCCCCAGCACGGCCGCACCGGCGCCGTCGCCGAACAGCACGGCCGTGCGGCGGTCGCCGAAGTCCAGGATGCGCGAGTAGATGTCGGCCCCGACGACGAGCGCGTGCGCGCCCGGGTGCAGCGACACCAGCCCGCGGGCCAGCGCCATGGCGTAGACGAAGCCGCTGCACACCGCGTTGATGTCGAAGCAGGCGGCCCGGGAGGCCGACAGCGCGCTCTGCACGAGGCTCGACGTCGGCGGCATCGGGTGGTCGCCGGTCGACGTGCTCACCACGAGGTAGTCGATCCGGTCCGGCTCGATGCCGGCCTGCGCCAGGGCGTTGGCGGCGGCGCGGGCGGCCAGGTCGGAGGTGGCCTCCTCGGGCGCGGCCCGGCGGCGCGCCCGGATCCGGGTCTTGCGCTCGATCCAGCCCGGTTCCACCCCGACGAGGCGCTCCACCTCGTCGCTGGGAACCTCGTGGGCGGGCAGGTAGGACCCGGTGGCGAGGATGCCCACCGGGGGAGCGATCGTCGTCCTGAAGGCGGTCACGGTCACCAGACCCTCCTCGGCTGCGGACCAGCTCCCGGGCGGGCCCGAGATGGGCCCGCAGACCGGGCGTCGAACGGCCGGAAGGCGCTCTGAGCAGGCCCGCTTCGACCGGTTAGAACGTAAGGCGGGCCCGGGCGGGGCGTACACCCCTAACCGCGGCGCCTCCGTCCGGGGTCCGTCCGCGGCCGGGGCGGGCGGCGAGTTAGGGGCGGGTTAGGGGCTGACGGCCCGCGGAAGGCCGCCATAGCCTCGACTGCGCCGGGTCAGCTCCCGCGGCAGCGCGGACCGCCCGGGCACGTTGAGCTTGCGGTACACCCGCGTCAGATGCTGCTCGACGGTGCTCACGGTGAGGAAGAGCGAGCGCGCGATCTGCGGATTGGTGTGCCCGCGGGCGGCCAGGGCGGCGACGCGCAGCTCGGCGTCGCTGAGCTCGGCGACGCGGTCCGGCCGGCCCGGCAGCTGCGCCGGGGCGCCGCGGTGGCCGCCGAGCACGTTGTGCCCGGCCGGCGTATCGCGCGAGGGCCGCTGCTGGTCGGTCAGCTTGAGCTCGGCCCGCACGAGCATGAGCTGGTGGTGGTCGCCGGTGGCCTCGAGCACGCTCGCGGCGTCGTGCAGCAGGCCGGCCCGGTGCTCCGGCTCGGAGGCGTCGGCCAGCAGGCGGAGCACGGCGCCGCGGACCCGGTCGGTGTGCGGCCCCAGGCGCTCGAGCTGGTCACGCAGGATCGCGCGGGCCTGGGCCCGGTCGCCGAGCGCGAGGTAGACCTCGGCCAGGTCGATGCGCCACGGCAGCAGCGTCGGCAGGTCCAGCCCCCAGGAGCTCATCAGGTCGCGGCAGGTGGTGAAGTCCTTCAGCGCCGCCTGCCAGTTGCCGGTGGCCAGGTGGTGGCGGCCGCGGGCGCGCAGGTACGCCAGCCCCGGCCGGGCCTGGAACAGCGCCGCCGGCACCCGCACGTTGAGGTGGTTGACCGCCTGGTCGTGGTGGCCCGCCATGGAGGTGCTGAGGATCAGCGTGGCCAGCGGGGAGCCGATGATGACCCCCCAGCCCTTGGGCGAGAACTGGGTCAGCGCGCCGCGGGAGTCCTCCTCGGCCTCGGTCAGGTTGCCGCGGCGGAGGTTGACGCCGGCCCGGATCGCGCGGAAGAGCGCCCGCCAGACCGGCGCGCGGCGCGCATCGGCCTCCCGGATCAGCCCGTCGCACCAACTCGCCGCCGCGTCCAGGCGCTCGGCGCCGATGAGGGCCTCCACGCAGTACGCGGCCAGGCCGACGGTGTCGTCGGTGAGCCGCCCGGTGCGCAGCACGTGCTCGGCGTCGCCGAGCGTCTCGGCCGAGATGGCGGCGCCGGTGGTCAGCGCCTCGATGACCCGGCCGGCCTGCAGCCGCACCGACCAGTCGGCGCCGGCGTGGCCGGGCCCGGGCAGCGGGGGCCCGGCGGCCGCGCGGATCTGTCCGGCCCGGCCCGGGTAGACGTAACACAGCTGCTGGCGGACCAGCTGCAGCTCGATCGCGGCCGGCGCGTCGGCGGGCTCGGCCGCGGCGGCGAAGCGGCGCAGCAGCTCGACCGCCTCATCCGGCTGGCCGTGCCACGTCAGGTGGCGGATGAGCTCGAGGCCCTGCGGCACGCTCAGGTGCCCGGCCCGGGCCGCGGTCACCAGCTCGCCGAGCGGCCGGTCAGCGGCCGAGGGGTCGAGCCGCCACTGGGTGCGCACCAGCGCGGCGGCGACCGCGGTCCGCTGTGGCCCGTTGGCGCCGATCCGGTCGGCCATCCGGCAGCAGTCCAGGGCCAGCGCGGTGTCGTCGTCCTCCAGGGCGGCCTCGGCGGCGTCGCGCAGCACGGGCACCGACCAGGCGCCGTCGGCCGGGTTTGCCGCGATGGCGTGCCGGGCCACCTGGACCGCGGCGGCCCCGGTGGCGTGCAGCAGCCGGGCCGCCCGCTCGTGCAGCGCGGCCCGCTCGGGGGCGGGCATGGCGTAGAGCACGGCCGCCCGGGCCTGCGGGTGGCGGAACCGGTCCTCGCGCAGGATGCCCATGCCGGCCGCGGCGGCGAGCGCGCCGCCGGTCGCCGCGGGGTCGAGCTCGGCCAGTTCGGCCAGCACGGCGAGGGGTGCCCGCTCGTCCAGCACGGCGGCCATCCGGGCCACCCGAAGGACGGTGGCGTCGCTGCGGTACAGGCAGTTGAGCACCGCCTGGGCGAACGCGTCGGCGACGGCCACCGGCTCGGTGCCGCCGGCCGCCTGCCGGTCCAGTAACAGCGCGGCGAGCAGCCGCGGGTTGCCGCCGCTGATGCGGTGCAGCTCGGCGGCGCCGTCGCCGGCCAGCGCGGCCACCCCGGCCCGGGACAGCGCCCCGACCCGGATCTGGCGCAGGTGCCGCTGGCTGTCCAGCTCGGCGCGGAAGTGCGGGTCCGACGGCTGGGCGCCGAAGCACTCGGTGAGCACCATGAGCACGCGGGCCCGGTGCACCCGGCGGGCCAGGTACAGCAGGAACTGCCGCGACGCGGCGTCGGCGAGGTGCACGTCGTCGACGCCGATGACCAGCGGGACCCGCTCGGACAGCTCCACGAGCGCCTCGGTCAGCGCGCCGAACACCTCCGCGCTCACCAGCGGCACGGCGCCGGTCTCGTACAGCATCGCGTTCAGCGTGCCCTCGCGCAGCAGCCGGCCCGTGCGGGCCCGCTGGTCCTCCGGGAAGGGGGCGCCGGCGAAGAGCTGGTCCACCACGCCGAGGGCGAGCGAGCTCTCCACCCGCGAACCGGTGGCGGACAGGCACACCGCGCCCGCGGGGGTCGCCCGCTGCTGCACCGCGTGCCACAGGGCGGTCTTGCCGCACCCCACCGGGGCGGAGATCAGCGCGACGCCGCCGTGGCCGCGCAGGCATGCGTCCAGAGCCTGTTCAAGGGTGTCGAGCTCATTCTTGCGCTCCACCAGAGCCATCTACAGCCGCCTCTTCGTCAAGACGAATGAACGCGAACACTCGGGCCTGTCGACCTTCGATACGGTAGCCGCTCTGGCGACGCCCGGACCACCGCCAATCTCGGCGCACGGGACGCGGTGGGGGCGACATGAGACCACCGCCCCGGGTTCGTCAGATTTTGGACTTTTTTCGACCCGGGTAAGCGACAGATGCACCCGGAATGCATTGACGCGAGCCGGTCCGACCGCTTGCTACGTTCGGTGAAATCGCTCGTTGCGATCCTGTTACGAAGCGCTCAATGTAAATATGTAATGTCCGTCACGGTACTATTCCACAGTGGACGGTTGTCGCCGTGCCCGCTCTTGACAGCCCCCCGCCGCGCCTGCAAGGGTCGGGCAAAACGGCACTGGGGGATCCATGCTCACCGATGCGAAGCTCACCGGCCTGCTGGCCGAGCACTGCCGGCGCATGAACACCGGCGACGTCGACTACATGCTGGAGCTCTACAGCCGGGACGTGCGCTTCGAGGACCCGGTCGGCGCGCGGCCCATGATCGGCCACGACGAGCTGCGCGGGCACTTCACCCGGGCGGCGGAGTCGGAGACCTATGACATACCGGGCACGCCGGTGGCCGCCGGCGACGGCCGGCACGCCATGCTGCCGGTGACCGTGCAGATGAACTACCTCCCGCTCGGGCCGGCGCTGGTGGCCCACGGCTTCCTCGACGCGCCGCGCAACCCCCGGCGCACCCTGCTCACCCTGAATGTCGTGGGCCTGATCCGGGCCAGCGACGAGGGACTCATCGAGGCGTGCTGGATCTACTGGGGCCGCACCGACGTCGCGCTCATGGACGCCGCGGCCGGAATGGCGCTGCGCACCGCGCGGTAGCGCGCTCGGTCCCGCCGCCGTCCGATATGGACGGCGTAGTTCACGTGAACGCATGGCAATTGACGTGCGACATTGTCGTAACCCGCATTTCATGACCGGGCTCAGGGGTTGGCCCTGGCGGCTTAACCGATCATATACGATCCTGCGCGGTTGTCGAGCGAGCGCGGGATTCTCGGTACATTGCGCCGTTGTTAGGGGCCCGGTAAGGGTGTTCCGCCCCTCGCGGCTTGCCTAGCGTCACAGCCGCCGATGCGTTAGCGCCGCTTTAGCGGCCCGATCGATCGTAGGTGCGCTCCGGCCAGAGAACTCGTCGATGGGGAGGCTTTTCGTGTCTGACGGCGCCGTCGAGTGCCCGATCGCGGTGGTGGGCTTCGCCTGCCGCCTGCCCGGCGCGAACCGGCCCGCCGAGTTCTGGCGGCTGCTGCGCGAAGGGCGTGACGCCATCACCGAGCGCCCGGCCCACGCCGCGCCCGATCTGCCCGGGGCGCGCTGGGGCGGCTACCTCGATGCCACCGACGCCTTTGACCCGGCGTTCTTCGGTATCTCGCCGCGTGAGGCCGCGGTCATGGACCCGCAGCAGCGGCTCGCCCTGGAGCTGGCCTGGGAGGCCCTGGAGCACGCCGGCATCCCGCCGCACCGGCTGGCCGGCAGCGCCGCCGCCGTCTTCATGGGCGCGATGTGGGAGGACTACGCCAAGCTCAGCCACGCCCTCGGCGCCGGCGCGGTCACCCCGTTCTCGGCCACCGGCCTGGTGCGCGGCATCATTGCCAACCGCATCTCCTACGCGTTGGGCCTGCGCGGGCCCAGCCTGACCGTCGACACCGCGCAGTCGTCGTCGCTCGTCGCCGTACACCTGGCGGTGGAGAGCCTGCGCCGCGGCGAGTCCACCGTCGCGCTGGCCGGCGGCGTGAACCTCGCGCTGCTGCCGCACACCTCGTGGATCGCCGCCCGCTTCGGCGGCCTCTCGCCCGACGGGCGCTGCTTCACCTTCGACGAGCGGGCCAACGGCTTCGTGCGCGGCGAGGGCGGCGGCGTGGTGGTGCTGAAGCCCCTGGACCGGGCCCGCGCCGACGGCGACGAAATCCACTGCGTCATCCTCGGCAGCGCGGTCGGCAACGACGGCGCCACCGAGGGCCTGACCGTGCCCGGGCAGGCCGGGCAGGAGGCCGTCCTCGCCGCGGCCTACCGGCGGGCCGGGGTCGACCCGGGCGAGGTCCAGTACGTCGAGCTGCACGGCACCGGCACCCGCGCCGGCGACCCGGTGGAGGCGGCCGCGCTCGGCGCGGTGCTCGGCCGCGGCCGGCCCGCCGACGCCCCGCTGCGGGTCGGCTCGGTCAAGACGAACATCGGGCACCTCGAGGGCGCGGCCGGCATCGCCGGGCTGCTCAAGGTGGTGCTCAGCCTCCGGCACCGGCAGCTGCCGGCCAGCCTCAACTTCCGCGCGCCCAACCCGCGGATCCCGCTCGACGAGCTGCGCCTGGCGGTGCAGACCGGCCTCGGGCCCTGGCCCGCACCGGACGGGCCGCTGCTGGCCGGGGTCAGCTCCGTCGGCATGGGCGGCACCAACTGCCACGTGGTCCTGGGCGCCTGGGAGCGCGAGGCCCCGCGAGTGGCCCCGGCGCACGAGGGCCCGCTCACGTTCCCGGTGTCGGCCCGGTCGGAGGCGGGGCTGGCCGCGCAGGCCGCCGCGCTGCACGCCGCCGTCGCGGACGACCCGGACGCGGCCCTGCCCGACCTCGCGTACTCGCTCGCCATCACCCGGACCGCCTTCGAGTACCGCGCCGCGGTCGTCGCCGAGGACCGCGCCGAGCTGCTCGACGGCCTGGCCGCCCTCGCCGATCCCGCGGCCGCCCGCCCGGCCGGCGTCGTCACCGGCACCACCGCCGGCTCCGGCCGGCTCGCGATGCTGTTCACGGGCCAGGGCAGCCAGCGGATCGGGATGGGCCGGGAGCTGTACGCCACCGAGCCCGCCTTCGCCGCGGCCTTCGACGAGTGCTGCGCACTGCTCGGCCCCGACGTCCGGCGCGTGGTCTTCGAGGCCGGCGACCCGGCGCTGCTGGAGCGGACCGGGCACGCGCAGCCGGCCCTCTTCGCGCTGGAGGTCGCGCTCTACCGCTGGTTCGAGCGGCGCGGCGTGCGCCCCGACTACCTGCTCGGCCACTCGATCGGGGAGCTGGCCGCCGCCCACGTGGCCGGCGTGCTCTCGCTGCCCGACGCCTGCCGGCTGGTCGCCGCGCGGGGGCGGCTCATGCAGGCGTTGCCGGCCGGCGGGGGCATGGTGTCGGTGAAGGCGGGCGAGGAGGACGTCGCGCCGTACCTGCGCGGACAGGACCTCGTGGGGCTGGCCGCGCTCAACGGGCCCGCCTCGGTCGTGCTGTCCGGCGACGGGGCCGCGCTGCGCGAGATCGCCGAGCGGCTGGCCGCCGACGGCCTGCGCACCCGCGCGCTGACCGTCTCGCACGCCTTCCACTCGCCGCTCATGGAGCCGATGCTGGAGGACTTCCGGCGGGTGGCGGAGTCGTTGACGTACGACAGGCCGGTCATTCCGATCGTCACCAACCTGACGGGGGCCGTCGCCGGGCCGGACGAGCTGTGCACGCCCGAGCACTGGGTGCGCCACGTGCGGGCGACCGTGCGCTTCGCCGACGGCATCCGCGCCCTGCGCGGCGAGGGGGTCACGCTCTTCGCCGAGCTGGGGCCCGACGGCGTGCTGTCCGCGCTCGGGCGCGACTGCGTGGACGGGGCGACGTTCGTCCCGGCGCTGCGGGCCGACCGGGCGGAGCGGCGGACGCTGCTGGCCGCGCTCGCCCTGCTGGAGGCGCGCGGGGTCGCGGTCGAGCGCTCCGGCGAGTTCGCCGGTGCCCGGCGGGTCGAGCTGCCGACGTACGCCTTCCAGCGCCAACGCCTCTGGATCGGCTCCGACGGGGCGCAGGTCGAGTCCGCGGCTTCGGCGGCGGCCGGAACCGGCGTCGCGGGCCGTTTTGCCGGGCTGGAGTCGGGCGGGCTGGGCGATGCGCTGCTGCAGCTGGTCCGGGCGGAGGCGGCGGCCGTGCTCGGGCACGGCAGCGCCGGCGCGGTCGAGATCCACTGGGCGTTCAAGGACCTGGGCTTCGACTCGCTCTCCGCCGTGGAGCTGCGCGACCGGCTCGCCGCCGCCACCGGGCTGACGCTGCCCGGCGGGCTCCTCTTCGACCACCCGACCCCGGCCCGGCTGGCGTCGCGCCTCGCCGACGAGCTGGCCGGCGCGCCCACCGCGGCCGAGCCGGCCACCACCGCCGTGCCCGCCGGCACCGCCGAGCCGGTGGCGATCGTCGCCATGGCCTGCCGGCTGCCCGGCGGCGTCGCCTCGGCCGAGCAGCTCTGGCGGCTGGTGCTCGACGAGCGGCACGTGCTGCGCCCGTTCCCGCCGGACCGCGGCTGGGACGTCGCCGGTCTCGTCGACCCGACCGGCGAGCGCCCCGGCACCTCGTACGTCGCGCAGGGCGGGTTCCTCGACGACGTCGCCGGCTTCGACGCCGCGTTCTTCGGCATCTCGCCCCGCGAGGCGCTCGCCATGGACCCGCAGCAGCGGCTGCTGCTGGAGGCGTCGTGGGAGGCCTTCGAGCGGGCCGGGATCGACCCCGCGGGCCTGCGCGGCAGCGGCACCGGGGTGTTCGTCGGGTGCACTTCGCAGGAGTACGGCCCGAGGCTGCACGAGGCCGGCCCGCGCGACGAGGGGTACGTCCTGACCGGCAGTACCCCCAGCGTCGTGTCCGGCCGGATCTCCTACGCGTTCGGCTTCGAGGGCCCCACCCTGACCGTGGACACCGCCTGCTCGTCGTCGCTGGTGGCGGTGCACCTGGCCGCGCAGGCGCTGCGGGCCGGCGAGTGCGCCCTGGCCCTGGCCGGCGGCGTGACGGTGATGTCCGGCCCGGGCATGTTCACCGAGTTCAGCCGGCAGCGCGGCCTGGCCCGCGACGCGCGCGTCAAGGCCTTCGCCGAGGGCGCCGACGGCACGAGCTGGTCCGAGGGCGTCGGCGTGCTGCTGCTGGAACGGCTCTCGGACGCGCAGCGGCTCGGGCACCCGGTGCTCGCCGTGGTACGCGGCTCGGCCATCAACTCCGACGGCGCCTCCAACGGCCTGACCGCCCCCAACGGCCCGTCCCAGCAGCGGGTGATCCGGGCCGCGCTGGCCGGCGCGGGCCTGCGACCGTCCGACGTGGACGCCGTCGAGGCGCACGGCACCGGCACGGCGCTGGGCGACCCGATCGAGGCGCAGGCGCTATTGGCTACCTACGGGCGGGACCGCGCCGAGCCGTTGTGGCTGGGCTCGGTGAAGTCGAACATCGGCCACACCCAGGCGGCGGCCGGCGTGGCCGGGGTCATCAAGATGGTCGAGGCGATGCGCCACGGCGTGCTACCCCGCACCCTGCACGTGGACGAGCCCTCGTCGCACGTGGACTGGTCGGCCGGCGCGGTCGAGCTGCTGACCGAATCCCGGCCGTGGTCTCCCGCCGACCGCCCGCGCCGGGCGGGGGTGTCGGCGTTCGGTATCAGCGGCACCAACGCGCACGTGATCCTGGAGTCGGCGCCCGCCGTCGACCGTGCGTCGTCTGCGTCCTCCGGGCCGGTGCCGCTGGTGGTGTCGGCCCGTTCGTTGCCGGCGCTGCGGGAGGCGGGGGCCCGGCTGGCCGAGCGGCTTTTCGAGGAACCGTCGCTTGGCCTGGCCGATGTGGCGCACTCGCTGGCGTCGGGCCGGGCGGCGCTGGAGCACCGGGCGGTGGTCGTGGCCGCAGACCGTGCTGAGGCGCTGGCGGGCCTGGCGGCGCTGGCCGCAGGCGAACCGGTCGCGAACCTGGTGGAGGGGCTCGCCGGGGCGGGCCGCCGGGCGGTGTTCGTGTTTCCGGGGCAGGGTTCGCAGTGGGTGGGTATGGCGTCCGAGCTGTTGGCCGACTCCCCGGTGTTCGCCGAGTGCGAGCGGGCGCTGGCCCCGTTGGTGGATTGGTCGTTGCGGGAGGCTCTGTCCGACCCGGAGCTGCTGGAGCGGGTGGATGTGGTCCAGCCGGTCCTGTGGGCGGTGATGGTGTCGTTGGCCGCGGTGTGGGAGTCCTATGGCGTGACCCCCGCGGCGGTGATTGGTCATTCGCAGGGTGAGATCGCGGCGGCGGTGGTCGCGGGTGGTCTGTCCATTGTGGATGGTGCTCGGGTGGTGGTGCTGCGGTCGAAGGCGCTGCGGGCGATTGCTGGTCGCGGTGGGATGGTGTCGGTTGCGGCGCCGGTGGATCGGGTGCGTGAGCTTCTCGACGATCGGTTGTCGGTTGCGGCGGTCAATGGTCCGTCGGCGACGGTGGTGGCCGGTCCGGTCGAGGCGCTGGACGAGTTCATGGCCTCCTGTGGCGAAGACATCCGGGTGCGCCGGATCCCGGTGGATTATGCGTCGCACACGCCGCAGGTGGAGGAGCTGCGTGAGCAGATTTTGGCTGATCTTGACGGTTTGAGCCCGGTGTCTGGGCGGGTTCCGTTCATATCGGCGGTGACGGGTGATGTGCTGGATATGTCGCTTTTGGATGAGGCATATTGGTATACGAATCTTCGGCAGCCGGTGCGGTTTGACGATGCGGTGAGCACTGCGCGTGGTCTTGGGCTTGATGGGTTTGTTGAGTGCAGTGCGCATCCGGTGCTCGCGCTCGGGGTTGGCACGTTGCGCCGGGACGACGGGGGGCTGCGGCGGCTGGTCGCCTCGCTGGGCGAGGCGTGGGCGCAGGGGATTGGCGTCGACTTCGGGCCGCTGGTGGGCGGGGGGCGGCGGGTGGAGCTGCCGACGTACGCCTTCCAGCACGAGCGGTTCTGGGCGGCGGGGGACACCGGGCTGGACATGGTTCGGCTGGCGCACGCGGATGCGTTCCTGTTGACGGGGCGGGTTTCGCTGGGTGTGCAGCCGTGGTTGGCCGATCATGCGGTGGGCGGGACGGTGTTGTTGCCGGGTGCGGCGTTTGTGGAGTTGGCGTTGCGGGCGGGGCGTGAGTGTGGGTGCCCGGTTGTGGAGGAGTTGACGATTCTGGCGCCGTTGGTGCTGGGTGGGGATGTTGCGGTACGGGTGCAGGTTTGGGTTTCTGAGCCGGATGTGGGTGGGCGTCGTGCGGTGACCGTCCACTCGCGACCGGACGACGACGCCGCATGGACGGCGCATGCGACCGGATCGCTGGCCCCGGCCGCCGAGGACTTCGAGCCGGTCGAGTGGCCGCCCGCCGGGGCGTCGGCGGTCGATCTTGCGGGCTTCTACGAGGAGCTGGCGGCGCGGGGGTACGACTACGGCCCCGCCTTCCAGGGCCTGACCGCCGCCTGGCGGGACGGCGAGGACGTGTACGCGACCGTGACGCTGCCGGTCGACGACGACCCGCGCCTGGCGATCCACCCCGCCCTGCTGGACGCCGCCCTGCACGCCGCGCTGCTCGGGCCGGTGCGGGGCACGCAGCTGCCGTTCGCCTGGCGCGACGTGGCCCTCGACGCCGCGGGCGCCCGGGAGCTGCGGGTGCGCGTGTCGCCCGACGGCGCGGGCGGGACCACCTTCGACCTCGCCGACGACGCGGGCCGACCGCTGGGCCGGATCGGCTCGCTGGGCTGGCGCCCCTTCACCGCCCCGGCCGACGACGCCTTCCACCGCCTGGAGTGGCGCCCGGCCCCGGCCGCGCGGACCGAGGCCCCCGACGTCCTGCGGCTGGACCTTCCGGCGGCCGGCGCCGATCTGCACGACGGCGTCGGCGAGGCCCTCGCCCGCCTGCGGGAGCACCTGGCCGACGAGTCCCGTCTCGTGGTGGTGGTGACGAGCGGCGCGGTCGCGGCCGGTCCCGGGGACCCGGCGCCCGACCCGGTCGCCGCGGCGGTCTGGGGCCTGGCCCGCTCGGCCGCGTCGGAGAACCCGGGCCGGATCGCGCTGGTCGACCTCGACGACCGGGACCGCCCGGGCGCCGACGACGACGTGCTGGCCGCCGCCGCCACGGGCGAGCCCGAGGTGGCCGTCCGCGGCGGGGCGATGCTGGTGCCGCGCCTGGTCCGGTCCCCGCTCCCGACCGGCCGGCCCGATCTCGGCGACGGCACCGTGCTCATCACCGGCGGGACCGGGGCGCTCGGCGGACTCGTGGCCCGGCACCTGGTGGCCGAGCACGGCGTGCGCAGCCTCGTCCTCGTCAGCCGCCGCGGGCCGGACGCGCCGGGGGCCGCCGAGCTGGCCGGGGAGCTGGAGCGGGCCGGCGCGCGGGTGCGGGTGGCGGCGGCCGACGTTTCCGATCGCGCGCAGGTGGCGGCGCTGCTCGACGCGGTGCCGGCCGACCGCCCGCTGACCGGCGTCGTGCACACCGCGGGCGTGCTCGCCGACGGGGTCATCGGGTCGCTCACCCGGGAACAGTGCGACCGGGTGCTCGCCGCCAAGGCCGACGCCGCGCTGCACCTCGACGAGCTCACCCGCGGGCTGGACCTGCGGATGTTCGTGCTCTTCTCGTCCGTGATGGGGCTCATCGGCGGGCCCGGTCAGGGCAACTACGCGGCGGCCAACGCCGTGCTCGACGCGGTGGCGGCGCGGCGGGCGGCGCTCGGGCTGGCCGGCGTCTCCGTGGCCTGGGGGCTGTGGGCCGGCGATGGCGCCCTCACCGAGCACCTCACCGACGCCGACCGGGCCCGGCTGGCTCGCGGCGGGCTGCTGCCGCTCGCGCGCGAGCACGGGCTTGCCCTCTTCGACGCGGCCCTGGCGGTCGGCGACGGTCCCGCGGTCTCCGCGGTCTCCGCGGGCGGCGTGGCTCCTGCGAGCGGTGCGGTGTCCGCGGCCCCCGCTTCCGAGGGCGGTGCGGTCCCTGGTTTGGAGGGCGGCGCGGTTCCTGCGAGCGGTGCGGTCTCCGCGGCCCCTGCTTCCGAGGGCGGCGCGGTCGCCGGTTCCGAGGGCGGCGCGCCTTCCGCGACCGCGGCGGTCGTCGCGGCCTCCGCGGGCGAGGAGCGCCTCGCGGCCCGGGCGTCGCTCGTGGTGCCGGCCCGGCTCGACCTCGCCGCGCTGCGCGGACGCGAGGCCGCGGCGGTCCCGGCCGTCCTGCGCTCCCTGGTCGGGGCGCCGGCCCGGCGGCCCACCAAGGCGGGCCCGGCCGGGGGCGACCTGGCGGCCCGGCTGGCCGCGCTGCCGGAGCGGGAGCGCGACGCCTACCTGCGCGAGCTGGTCCGCACCCACGCCGCCGTCGTGCTCGGCCACGCCGGACCGGAGACGGTCGACGCGACGGCCACCTTCCGGGAGGCCGGCTTCGACTCGCTGACCGCGGTCGAGCTGCGCAACCGGCTCGGCGCCGCGACCGGGCTGCGGCTGCCCGCCACCATGGTCTTCGACTACCCGACCCCGGCCGCGCTGGCCGGCCGCATGCTGGCGCTCGTCCTCGACTCGGCCGCCCCGGCCGCGGCCGCCCCGCCCCCGGCGCGCGCGGCCGCCGTCGACGACGACCCGATCGTGGTGGTCGGCACCGCCTGCCGCTACCCGGGCGGCGTCGACTCGCCCGAGGCGCTGTGGCGGCTGGTCGAGGCCGGGGCCGACGCGATGGGCCCGTTCCCGCAGGACCGGGGCTGGGACGTGGCCGGCGGGTACCACCCCGACCCGGCGCACCCCGGCACCTGGTACGCCCGCGAGGGCGGCTTCCTCGCCGACGCCCTCCACTTCGACAGCGCGCTGTTCGGGGTCTCGCCCCGCGAGGCGCTCGCCATGGACCCGCAGCAGCGGCTCCTGCTGGAGACGTCGTGGGAGCTCTTCGAGCGCGCGGGCATCGACCCCCAGTCGCTGCGCGGCTCCCACACCGGCGTGTTCGCGGGGCTCATGCACCACGACTACGCCGTCGGGGCGGTGGACGCGCCCGAGGGCACGGAGGGGTACACGCTCACCGGCACGCAGGGCAGCGTCGCCTCCGGGCGGGTCGCGTACGTGTTCGGCCTCGAAGGCCCGGCGGTCACCGTCGACACCGCGTGCTCCTCGTCGCTGGTCGCCCTGCACCTCGCGGCCCAGGCGCTGCGGCACGGCGAGTGCACCCTGGCCATCGCCGGTGGCGTCACCGTCATGCACACGCCGAAGGTCTTCGTCGAGTTCAGCCGGCAGCGCGGGCTGGCACCGGACGGGCGCTGCAAGTCCTTCGCCGACGGGGCCGACGGCACCGGCTGGTCCGAGGGCGTCGGCCTGCTGCTGCTCGAGCGGCTCTCCGACGCGCGGCGCCACGGCCACCGGGTCCTGGCCGTGGTGCGGGGCTCGGCCGTGAACTCCGACGGCGCCTCCAACGGCCTCACCGCCCCCAACGGCCCGTCGCAGCAGCGCGTGATCCGCACCGCGCTGGCCGCGGCCGGGCTCGCGGAGTCCGACGTGGACGCGGTCGAGGCCCACGGCACCGGTACCACCCTGGGCGACCCGATCGAGGCCCAGGCGCTCCTCGCCACGTACGGGCGGTCCCGCCCCGCCGACCGTCCGCTGTGGCTCGGCTCGGTCAAGTCGAACCTCGGCCACACCCAGGCCGCCGCCGGCGTCGCCGGCATCATCAAGATGATCGAGGCGATGCGGCACGGCGTCCTGCCCCGCACCCTGCACGTCGACGCCCCGTCGTCGCACGTGGACTGGGCCGCCGGGGCCGTGCGGCTGCTGACCGAGGCGCGCCCGTGGTCCTCGGCCGACCGCCCGCGCCGGGCCGCGGTGTCCTCGTTCGGCATCTCCGGCACGAACGCCCACGTGATCCTGGAGCAGGCCCCTCCGGCCCAACCAAAGGCCCCCGCGCCGGCGGCCCCGATCGTGCCGCTACCCGTCTCGGCCCGCACCGACCGCGCGCTGTCCGCGCAGGTCGAGCGCCTCCAGGCGTCCCTCTCCGAAGATGTGCCCCTGGCCGACGTGGCCTGGACTCTAGCCAGAGGCCGGGCGGAGCTGGAGCACCGCGCGGTCCTCCTGGAAGACACCGTGATCAAGGATGTCGTCCGACCTGGTCGTCTGGGTTTCGTGTTCGGTGGCCAGGGCGCGCAGCGGCTGGGTATGGGTCGTGAGCTGATCGAGGCGTTCCCGGTCTTCGCGCAGGCGTGGTCGCAGGTGTGTGCGGAGTTGGATCCGTCGTTGCCGGAGGTGGTGTTCGGCGGCGATGAGGAGCGGTTGGCGAATACCTTCTACGCGCAGTGCGGCATTTTCGCGTTCGAGGTGGCGATGTTCCGGCTTCTCGAGTCGTGGGGCGTCCGGCCGGATGTGGTTGGCGGCCATTCGATCGGTGAGATCGCGGCGGCGCATGTGGCGGGGATTCTGTCGCTGCAGGATGCGTGTGCTTTGGTGTCGGCGCGTGGTCGGTTGATGGCTGCGTTGCCGGCCGGCGGGGTGATGGTTGCGGTTGCGGCGTCGGAGGACGTGGTGGCGCCGTTGTTGGACGGCGATGTGGGTCTTGCGGCGGTGAATGGTCCGGAGGCTGTGGTGCTGTCCGGCACTGCCGAGGCCGTCGATCGTGTTGTGGCGCAGTTGGATGTGCGGTCGCGGAGGCTGCGGGTTTCGCATGCGTTTCATTCGGTGTTGATGGAGCCGATGCTGCCCGAGTTCGCCGAGGTGGTTTCCACGCTGACGTTCTCCCAGCCGCAGATTCCGGTGGTGTCGCAGGAGTGGACCTCACCCGAGTATTGGGTGCGGCATGTGCGGGAGACGGTGCGGTTTGCCGACAGTGTGGCGGCGATGGGGGCGGTCACGTTCCTGGAAGTGAGTCCTACGGCGGTGCTCACGCCGGTGGTTGAGGACTGTATTCCGGTCATCCGCAAGCATGCCGGCGAGGTGCTCGGGGTGGTCGAGGCTGCCGGGCGGCTGTGGGCGCGCGGGGTTGCCGTCGAGTGGCCCGTTGGCGAGAGGCGTCTGGTGGACCTGCCGACGTACGCGTTCCAGCGGGAGCGGTACTGGCTGGCGGCCGGGCGCGATGCGGCGGAGCTGACGAAGGTCGGGCTGGCCGGGTCGGACGAGTCGGTGTTCACCGCGCGGCTCTCGGTCGGGGCGACCGGCTGGCTGGCCGACCACGCGGTGCTCGGGTCGGTGCTGTACCCGGGGACCGGGTTCGTGGACCTCGCGCTGCGGGCCGGGGCCGAAACCGGGGCGGGCCGGCTGGAGGAGCTGACGCTCGAGGCGCCGCTGGTGTTGGGCGGACCCGGTGCGGTACAGCTGCAGGTCCGAATCGGCGAAGCCGACGCGGCCGGGCGGCGGGAGCTGACCGTGCACTCGCGGCCGGAGGACGGCGCCTGGGTGCGTCACGCCGGCGGCCTGCTCGGACCGGACGGGACGACCGCGGCGGACGACCTCATCGCCTGGCCGCCCGCCGGGGCCGAGGTGGTGCCCGTCGACGACTTCTACCCGGGGCTGGCCGCGGCCGGATACGAGTACGGCCCGGCGTTCCAGGGTCTGCGGGCCGCCTGGCGGCGCGACGACACCGTCTACGCCGAGGTGGCGCTGCCGGAGGAGCTGCGGTCCGAGGCCGCCCGCTACGGCCTGCACCCGGCGCTGCTCGACGCCGCGCTGCACGCCACGCACCTGCTGCCCGGCGCGGACGACGCTGCGGTGCGGCTGCCGTTCGCGTGGACCGGCGTGTCGCTGCGCGCGGCCGGCGCCACCGTCCTTCGCGTGCGGGCCGTCGCCGCGGCCCCCGACACCGTCTCGCTCACCGTCGCCGACGGCACCGGCCGCGTGGTGGCGACCGTGGACTCACTCGCCCTGCGACCGTTCGTGGCCGAACGTTCCCGCGGCGGCGCCCCGGACGCGCTGTTCGAGCTGGCCTGGGTGCCCCCGACCGGCCGGGCGGACGGCCAGGCGCCCGAGTTCGAACTGCTGAGCGTGCCGGAGGACGGCACCGTGCGGAGCAATCTCGCCCTGGTGCTGGGCGCGCTGCAGCAGTGGCCGGCCGACGACGCGAAGCGGCTGGTCGTCGTCACCCGCAACGCCGAGGCGGATCTCGCCGTCGCGCCGGTGTGGGGGCTGGTCCGCTCCGCCCAGGCCGAGCACCCGGACCGCTTCGTCCTGCTCGACGTCGACGGGCCCGAGTCGATGCCGGCCGCGCTCGAGGCCCTGGCGCTCGGCGAGCCGCAGCTGGCCGTGCGCGGCGGGGTCGTCAGCGTGCCCCGGCTGGTGCGGGCCGGCTCCGGCGACACGCTCGTCCCGCCGCCCGGGCCGGGAGCCTGGCGGCTGGACCGGGCCGCCGACGGGTCGCTGGACGGGCTGGGGCTCGTGCCCGCGCCCGAGGCCGACGCGGCGCTGGGGGCCGGGCGGGTGCGGGTGGACGTACACGCGGCGGGCCTGAACTTCAGGGACGTCCTCATCGCGCTCGGCATGTATCCGGGCGAGGCGTGGCTGGGCAGCGAGGCGGCCGGCGTCGTGACCGAGGTCGGGCCGGGCGTCACCCACCTCGCGCCGGGCGACCGGGTGATGGGCCTCGTCCCGCACGCGTTCGCCTCCCAAGGCGTCGCCGACGCCCGCACGCTCGTGCCGATGCCGGCCGGCTGGTCGTTCGAGCAGGCGGCCGGGATGCCGGTGTGTTACCTGACCGCCTGGTACGGCCTGTTCGATCTCGGCGGGCTGCGCGCGGGGGAGCGGCTGCTCGTGCACGCCGGGACCGGCGGGGTGGGCATGGCCGCGCTGCGGCTGGCCCGGCACCGCGGCGCCGAGGTCTTCGCCACCGCGAGCCCCGCCAAGTGGGACACGCTGCGCGCGCTGGGGCTGGACGACGAGCACATCGCCTCCTCGCGCGACCTGGGGTTCGCGGCGAAGTTCCCGCCCATGGACGTGGTCCTGAACTCCCTCGCGGGCGAGTTCGTCGACGCCTCGCTGGGCCTGCTCGCCGAGGGCGGGCGGCTGCTGGAGATGGGCAAGACCGACATCCGCACCGACGCCGGGCCGGGATACCGGGCCTTCGACATGCTCGACGCGGGACCGGACCGCATCGGCGAGATGCTGGCCGAGATCGTGGCGTCGTTCGAGCCGCTGCCGGTGACAGCGTTCGACATTCGCCGGGCGCGGGAGGCGTTGCGGTACATGAGCCAGGCCCGCCACACCGGCAAGCTGGTGCTGCGCGCGCCCGGCCCGACCTGGCCCACCGACGGCACGGTCCTGGTGACCGGCGGCACCGGCACCCTCGGCGCCCTGGTCGCCCGGCACCTCGTGGCCGAGCATGGCGTGCGGGACCTGTTGCTGGTCAGCCGTTCGGGCATGCAGGCGCCGGGGGCGGAGGAACTCGCCGCGGAGCTGGGTGCCCGGGTCGTCGCGTGTGATCTCGCCGATCGGGAGGCCGCCGAGCGGTTGTTCGCCTCGGAGACGATCCGGGCGGTGGTCCACGCGGCCGGGGTCACCGACGACGGCGTCATCGCGTCGCTGACCCCGGCGAAGCTGGACTCGGTCCTGCGCCCCAAGGCGGACGCGGCCTGGCACCTGCACGAGCTGACCCGCGACCGCGACCTGACCGCCTTCGTGCTGTTCTCCTCGGCCGCCGGGGTGCTCGGCACCGCCGGGCAGGGCAACTACGCGGCGGCCAACGCGTTCCTCGACGCCCTCGCCGCGCACCGCCGGGCCCTCGGCCTGCCCGCGCACTCGCTGGCCTGGGGACAGTGGGCCCGCACCAGCGGGCTGACCGGCCGGCTCGCCGAGCGCGACCTGGCCCGGCTGTCCCGCGGCGGCCTGCTGCCCCTCGGCGACGAGCAGGGACTCGAACTGCTCGACGCCGCGGCTGGCGGGCTCACGCCGGTGCCGGTCCCGGCCCGCCTCGACCTGGCCGGTCTCCGCCGGCGCGGCGGCGATCTGCCGGCGGTCCTGCGCGGGCTCGTCCCGCCGGCGGTCCGCAGGGCGGCGGCCGAGCCGGCCGGCACCTCGCTCGCCGAGCGCCTGGCCCGGATGGCGCCGGCCGAACAGGCCGACACGGTACTGGAGCTGGTGCGCGCCCACACCGCGGGCGTGCTCGGGCACGGCCGCGCGGACGCGGTCGACGCCCAGCGCAGCTTCAAGGAGCTCGGCTTCGACTCGCTCACCGCCGTGGAGCTTCGCAACCGCCTCAACGACGCGGCGAGCGTCCGGCTCACCCCGACGCTGATCTTCGACTACCCGACGCCGGTGGACCTGGCCGTCCACGTGCGCACCGCGCTGGTCGGCGACGACGCGGCGGCCCCCGGCGCGGCCCTGCTCGGCGAGCTGGACCGGCTGGAGTCGCTCCTGCTGGCCGCGCCGCCGGACCCGGCCAGGCAGGGCGTGCTGGTGAGCCGGCTCGAAGTACTGCTGGCCAAGGTCCGAACCCCGGCCGAGGCGGGCGTCGCGGCGGCCGACCGGCTGCGCGACCTGTCCGCGGACGAGGTCCTCAGCTTCATCGACAACGAGCTCGGCATTTCCTGAACCCGCCCCAGCACTGACAAGCAGCGCCCGAGGAGTGACAAGCGCATGGCGGACGAGAGCAAGCTGGTCGACTACCTCAAGCGGGTCGCCGGCGACCTGCACGAGGCGCGCAAGCAGCTGCGCGAGGCCGAGGACGCCCGTCACGAGCCGATCGCGATCGTCGGCATGGCCTGTCGCTTCCCCGGCGGGGTGACCTCGCCCGAGGAGCTCTGGCGGCTGCTGGTCGACGAGGCCGACGCCATCACGCCGTTCCCGGCCAACCGCGGCTGGGACGTCGAGGGCCTGTACGACCCGGACCCCGACCGCCCCGGCAAGTCCTACACCCGCGAGGGCGGCTTCCTGCACGACGCCGACCTGTTCGACCCCGGCGCGTTCGGCATCTCGCCCCGCGAGGCCCTCGCGATGGACCCCCAGCAGCGACTCATGCTGGAGACGGCGTGGGAGGCGATCGAGCGGGGCGGCATCCCGATCGGCGCCCTGCGCGGCAGCGCCACCGGCGTCTTCGTCGGCTGCGGCAACCTCGGCTACCTCGTCGGCATGCAGCAGGCCCAGGAGGGCGTCGAGGGCCATTCGCTGACCGGCAACGTCGGCAGCGTCATCTCCGGCCGCATCTCCTACACCTTCGGCCTGGAGGGCCCGGCCGTCACCGTCGACACCGCCTGCTCCTCCTCGCTCGTCGCGCTGCACCTGGCCGTGCGCGCACTGCGCAACGGCGAGTGCTCCCTCGCGCTGGCCGGCGGCGTCACCGTGATGCCGATCCCGATCGAGTTCGTCGAGTTCAGCCGCCAGCGGGTGATGGCCGCCGACAGCCGCTGCAAGTCCTACGCGGCCGCCGCCGACGGCAGCGGCTTCGCCGAGGGCGCCGGCATGCTGCTCGTCGAGCGGCTCGGCGACGCCCAGCGGCTCGGCCACCCGGTCCTCGCCGTGGTCCGCGGCTCCGCGGTGAACCAGGACGGCGCCTCCAACGGCCTGACCGCCCCCAACGGCCCGTCCCAGCAGCGGGTCATCCGCGCCGCGCTGGCCGACGCCCGCCTCGGCCCGGCCGAGGTCGACGCCGTCGAGGGGCACGGCACCGGCACCCGGCTCGGCGACCCGATCGAGGCGCAGGCCCTGCTGGCCACCTACGGCCGTGCCGCCGAGCGCACGCTGTGGCTCGGCTCCGTCAAGTCGAACATCGGCCACACGCAGGCCGCCGCCGGGGTCGCCGGGATCATCAAGATGGTGCAGGCGATGCGCCACGGCGTGCTGCCCCGCTCGCTGCACATCGACGCGCCGTCGCCACACGTCGACTGGTCCGCCGGCGCCGTGTCGCTGCTGGCCGAGGCACGGCCGTGGGAGGCGGTGGACGGCCGCCCCCGACGGGCCGGTGTGTCCTCGTTCGGCATCAGCGGTACCAACGCCCACGTCATCCTGGAAGAGGGGCCTCCATCCATTGTGGACAGCCCGGCGGCCGGCTACGCCGTGCTGCCCTGGGTTCTCTCCGCGCGGTCCGCCGAGGCCCTGCGCGCCCAGGCCGGACGGCTCGGCAGCGCACTGCCGGACGTCGCGTACTCGCTGGCCACCACCCGGGAGCCGCTCGAACACCGCGCGGTCGCGATCGCCCGGCCGGCCGAGGCCGCCGCGGCGCTGGCGGCCATCGCCGCCGGGGAGACCGGCGAGCGGGTCTTTGCCGGGGTGGCCGACGTCAAGGGCAAGGTGGTCTTCGTCTTCCCCGGGCAGGGCGCCCAGTGGGCCGGCATGGCGGCCGAGCTGCTCTCCGCCTCGGAGACCTTCGGGGCCTTCGGGGCCTTCGGGGCCTTCGGGGCCTTCGGGGCCTTCGGGGCCGAGATCGCCGCCTGCGACGCCGCCCTGGCGGAGTTCGTCGACTGGTCCGTCGCCGACGTCCTGCGCGGGGCCGACGGCGCGCCCTCGATGGAGCGCATCGAGGTCCTCCAGCCTGTCCTCTTCGCGGTGATGGTCGCCCTCGCCGCCCAATGGCGGGCGCTCGGCGTGCGGCCCGACGCCGTCGTCGGCACCTCGCAGGGCGAGATCGCCGCCGCGTACGTCGCCGGCGCCCTCTCGCTGCCCGACGCCCTGCGCGTCGTCGTCCTGCGCAGCCGGCTCTTCGCCGAGGAGCTGGTCGGCCGCGGGGCCCTCGCCGCCGTGAGCATGCCCCGCGAGCAGCTCGACGAGCGGCTGGCCCGCTGGGACGGCCGGCTCACCCTGGCCGGCGTCAACGGGCCGACCGCGCTGAACGTCGCCGGCGACGTCGACACCGTCGCCCGGTTCGTCGCCGAGTGCACCGAGGACGGCCACCGGGCCCGCGTCGTGCCGGCCACCGTCGCCTCCCACAGCGCCCAGGTCGACCCGCTGCGCGAGCGCCTGCTGGAGCTGCTCGCGCCGGTCGCACCGCGCACCGGCGAGGTCCCGTTCTACTCCACGGTCACCGGCGGCCCGCTCGACACCGCCGCGCTCGACGCCCGGTACTGGTTCGACAACTGCCGCGAGCCCGTCCGCCTCGACGCCGCCGTCCGGGCGCTGCTGGCCGCCGGGCACCGGCTCTTCGTCGAGTCCAGCGCCCACCCTGTGCTCGTCATGAGCGTGCAGGAGACCGCCGACGCCGAGGGCGCCGAGATCGCCGCGGTCGGCTCGCTGCGCCGCGACCAGGGCGGGCCGGCCCGCTTCCTCGCCTCCGCGGCCGAGGCCCACGTCCGCGGGCTCGCCGTCGACTGGGCCGCCGCCTTCGCCGGGTCCGGCGCCGCTCGTACCGACCTGCCGACCTACGCCTTCCAGCGCGAGCGCTACTGGCTCGCGGCGGCCACCGCGACCGGGGTGGACGTCGCCGCCGCGGGCCTCGGCGCGGTCGGCCACCCGCTGCTCGGCGCGGCCGTGCAGACTGCGGGCGGCGAGCTGCTGCTCACCGGCCGGCTGTCGGTCCGCTCCCAGCCCTGGCTGGCCGAGCACGCCGCGTCCGGCACCGTCCTGCTGCCCGGGGCCGCGTTCGTCGAGCTGGCCGTCCGGGCCGGCGACGAGGCCGGCTGCGGGCGCCTCGTCGAGCTGGTCCTGCAGGCCCCGCTCGCCCTGCCGGCCGCCGGCGCCGTGCAGCTCCAGCTCGTCGTGGGCGCCGCCGACCCGGCCGGGCTGCGCCCGGTCAGCGTCTACGGCCGCCCCGCCCCCGACGCGCCCTGGACCTGCCACGCCACGGGCCAGCTGGCCGCCCCCGGGCCCGCCGCGGAACACGAGACCGTCGCGTGGCCGCCGCCCGGCGCGGAGCCGGTAGACCTCGACGGCTTCTACCCGGCCGCGGCCGAGGCCGGGTACGGCTACGGCCCCACGTTCCAGGGCCTGCGCGCCGCCTGGCGCCTCGGCGACGACCTCTACGCCGACGTCGTGCTGCCCGGGGACCCGGACGCGTTCGGCCTGCATCCGGCGCTGCTCGACGCCGCCCTGCACCCGATCCGCCTGGCCGGCGACGACCGGCTGCGGCTGCCCTTCGCCTGGGGCGACGTGGAACTGCACGCCGCCGGCGCCACCGAGCTGCGGGTCCGGCTCGCGCCGCTCGGCCCGGACGAGTACGCGCTGACCGCCTCCGACCCGACCGGCCGCCCCGTCCTCACCGCCGGCTCGCTGCGGCTGCGCGACGCCACCGCCGAGCAGGTGCGTGGGGCGACCGGTGACGCGGCGCTGTACCGCGTGGAATGGGTCGAGGCCGGCCCTGTCGCCGACGCGGCCGCCGACGCGACCGTGCTGCGTGTCGCCGACGGTGACCCGCTCGCGGTGACCGCCGAGGTGCTCGCCGCCGCGCAGGCATGGCTCGCCGACGAGCGCAACGCCGGGTCCCGGCTGGTCGTGCTGACCGAGGGCGCGACGACCGACGAGCCAGCGCTCGGCCCGGCCGCCGCCTGGGGCCTGATGCGGTCCATCCAGTCCGAGCACCCGGACCGGTTCGCGCTCGTCGACATCGACAGGCATGACACCGACGGGCACGACGAGACCGCCGTCGCGCGGGCCATCGCGTGCGGTGAGCCGCAGGTGGCCGTGCGCGCCGGAACGCTGCGGGTGCCCCGGCTGGCCCGCCTGACGAGCGCGGCGCCGTCCCCGGTCACCCTCGGCGGCGACGGGACCGTCCTCATCACCGGCGGCACCGGCGCCCTCGGCGGCCTGCTCGCCCGGCACCTGGTCACCCGCCACGGCGTGCGGCACCTGGCCCTCGTGAGCCGGCGCGGGCCGGACGCCCCGGGCGCGGCCGAGCTTGTGGCAGAGCTGACCGCCCTCGGCGCCGACGTCGTCGTGGCCCGCTGCGACGTCGCCGACGCCGATGCCCTCGCCGCGCTGCTCGCCGGGCTGACCGCCAGCCGCCGCATCTCGGCCGTCATCCACGCGGCCGGGGTCCTCGCCGACGGCACCGCCGAGTCCCTCAGCGCCGATCAGCTGGCGACGGTACTGCGACCAAAGGCCCGAGCCGCCCTCAACCTCCACGACCTGACGCGCGACCTCGGCCTCGACGCGTTCATCCTCTTCTCCTCCGGCGCCGGGACCCTCGGCAACGCCGGCCAGGCCAACTACGCCGCCGCCAGCACGTTGCTGGACGCCCTCGCCCAGCGCCGCCGGGCCGCCGGGCTGCCCGCGCTCTCCCTCGCCTGGGGCTACTGGGACCGGACCGGCGAGATGGCCGGGCACCTCGACGTCGCCCGCCTCGCCTGGATCGGCCGCTACGGCGCCGCCCCGCTCCCCGTCGACCAGGGGCTCGCCCTCTTCGACGCGGCCCTCGCCGCCGGCGAGCCGGTCCAGCTGCCGCTGCGCTGGGACCGCGCGGTACTGCAGCGCCGGGCCGCGGACGGCACCCTGCCGCCCATCCTGCGCGGCCTCGTGCGCGCCCCCGCCCGCCGCACGGCCGAGTCCGGCGCCCCCGCGTCCGGCCTGGCCGCCCGGCTCGGCGGGCTCCCGCCCGAGCAGCGCCACGCCGCCCTGCTCGACCTGGTGCGGGCCCGCGTCGCCGAGGTCCTGGGCCACGCCGGCTCCGACAGCATCGGCCCCGACCAGGCGTTTCGCGCCCTCGGCCTCGACTCCCTCACCGCCGTCGAGCTGCGCAACCGGCTCGCCGCCGCGACCGGCCTGCGCCTGCCGACCACGCTGGTCTTCGACCACCCCACGCCGGCCGCGCTGGCCCACCACACGCCGGTGAGCCGCCGGCCGAGCACGCCGAGCAGCGCGACCAGCCCGAACAGCATCGGCAACGGCGAGAGGCGC
>NZ_JBFAZW010000084.1:0-47686 GCF_040682015.1 Dactylosporangium sp. NPDC051485 | reverse complement strand
GTCATGCTGCACGACGGCGGCGGCGACCGCTCGCAGACCGTCGAGGCCACCCGGCGGATCCTGGCCGGCGGGCAGGGTGCCCTGTTCCGCACCGTGCCGGCCGGACTCGGCCTGCCGGAGGCCGCGGCCGCCGGGCGGGGCGCGGTCGCCGGCGGGCTCGCGCTGCGGTGGAGCCAGACGATCGGTCACCTGCTCGCCGTCGCGATCCGGTGGATCGTGATCGTCGCCACGGTGCTGGCCCTGGCGCGGCTCGCCGTGCAGGTCACGGCCGCCCGGCGGCACGCCCGCCGCTCCCGCCGGTCCGCACGGCCGGGGCAGTACGCCGGCCTGGTGTCGGTCGTCGTCCCGGCGTACAACGAGGCCGCGAACATCGCCCAGACGGTCCAGTCGCTGGCCGGCTCCGACTATCCCGACGTGGAGATCATCGTCGTCGACGACGGCTCGACGGACGCGACCGCCGGCATCGTCGAGCGGATGCGGCTGCACATGCCCGTGCTGTCGCTGGTACGGCAGGCCAACGCCGGCAAGCCCGCCGCGCTCAACGCCGGGATCGCGGCGGCCCGCAGCGACCTGCTGGTGCTCGTCGACGGCGACACGGTGTTCGAGCCGGACGCGATCGGGCGGCTCGTGCAGCCCCTCGCCGATCCGGCGGTCGGCGCGGTGAGCGGCAACACCAAGGTCGCCAACCGGGGCGGGCTGCTCGGCCGCTGGCAGCACCTGGAGTACGTGGTCGGCTTCAACCTCGACCGGCGCCTGTTCGACCTCGGCGAGTGCATGCCGACCATCCCCGGGGCGATCGGCGCCTTCCGGCGGCAGGCGCTGCGCGACGCCGGCGGTGTGCCCACCGGCACGCTGGCCGAGGACACCGACCTCACCATGGCGGTGCTGCGCGCAGGTTGGCGCGCCGTCTACGCCGACGGGGCGGTGGCCTGGACGGAGGCGCCGGGCTCCCTGCGGCAGTGGTGGCGGCAGCGGTACCGCTGGTGCTACGGCACCATGCAGGCCGCCTGGAAGCACCGGGCCGCGGTCCGCGAGCCGGGCGGCGCCGGGCGTCTCGGCCGGCGCGGGCTGCTCTACCTGGTGTTCTTCCAGATGCTGCTGCCGCTGTGCGCGCCGCTGATCGACGTCTACGCGCTGTACGGCGCGCTGTTCCTGCCCTGGGCCCAGGTCGCGGCGGTGTGGTTCGGGTTCACCGCGTTGCAGATGGCCACGACCGCATATGCGCTGCACCTGGACGGCGAGCGGGTCGGCGCCGTATGGGCAGTACCACTGCAGCAGGCCGTCTATCGGTACTTGCTCTATCTTGTCGTTGTGCAAGCGACGGTGGCGGCCATGCTCGGAGGGCGGCAGCGCTGGCGGCCCATGACCCGCTCCGGGTTGGCGGCCGCGCGTCAATGACGGCTTCGATGCGACGGGTGGCCGACGAAGACCTGGCGGAGGCGCTTGCCGCGGCGATCGATGGCGATCCCGCGGCGTTCGCCGTGCTGTGGCGTGCCCTGCACCCGTACGTGCTGCGGTACCTGCGGGTGGTGTGCGGCGACGCCGCGGAGGACGTCGCCTCCGAGACCTGGCTGCAGGTCTCGCGGGACCTCTCGCGGTTCCGGGGCACGGCGACGGCGTTCCGGGTCTGGCTCTTCCGCATAGCCCGCAACCGCGGCATCGACGAGAACCGGCGCGCCTGGCGCCGGCACGAGGAGCCGCACGAGGCCATCGACCAGCTGGCCGCGTCGGCCGTCGCGCCCGACGCCGCGGCCGAGGTGGTGGCCCTCGCCGACACCGACCGGGCCGTCGGGCTGATCGCCAGCCTGCCGCGCGAACAGGCGGAGGCCGTCATGCTGCGGGTCGTCGCCGGTCTTGACGTCGCCGGCACCGCCAAGGTGCTCGGCAAGCGCTCCGGTGCGGTGCGGGTGGCCACGATGCGCGGGTTGCGCCGGCTGGCCGAGCACCCACAGGTTCGCGACTACCGCAACGCCGCCGAGGACGGTTCAGATGCATCCTGAGGAACTGCCGGACGGCCGGCTGGGCGAGCTCCTGCGGGCCGCCGCCGCGCCGGGCCGGCCGCACGAGCTGGCCGGGGAGGACGCGGCCGTCGCCGGCTTCCGCCGGGCGTACCGGCCCGTGAACCGGCGCCGCCGCCGGGCCATCGCGCTGTCCCTCGCCGGGCTCGCCGCGGTGTCGGTCGGGGGGACCGCCTACGCGGCCGGTACCGGTCACCTGCCCGACCCGGTCCGGGCCTGGATCGGCGAGAACGACCGGCCGAGCACGGCGCCGGCGGACCAGCGTCCGTCGGGGCGGCCGCGCGCCACGGCGACGGCCGGGCCGGCGTCGTCCGTCACGGCGTCCTTCGTACCGGCCGAGGCCTGCCAGCGGTTCCTGGCCTTCCGGGCGGACCCGCACGCCCGTCCCGTCGCCGCCGAGGAACGCCAGGAGCTCGCCCGGCTGGCGGGCGGCCAGCCGGCGATCGAGGAGTACTGCCGGCGGCTGCTCGCCGTCGCCCCCAGCGGTTCCGCCGCGGTCCCCACCCCTGCCGGCAGCAGCGGCAACGGCAACGGCAACAAGGGCGACGGCAACAACGGCAGCGACAGCAACAGCAACAGCGGCAACGGCCGCCAGCCCAGCCACCCCGCTCATCCGTCGCACCCCTGACGCCCGCGCCCGGGCCACCGGCGACGCCGAGCGAGGCTGACCTCGGCGCTGAAGACGTGCCGGCCACGAAGTGCTTCCGTTGGACGATGACCCGGACCGCCGCGGGCCGGTTGACAGCCGGCGGCTCCGCCGGTTCCATTGATGCTGATGTCCAACGGGGGCGACGTCAGCCTGTGGCGGAGCAGGGATTTTCAGGTCCTGCTCGCCAGTCAGACCCTGTCGGCACTGGGCGACTCGTTCTCGTTCGTGGCGATTCCGCTGCTGGTGCTGCAGGCCACCGGCTCGCTGGTGCAGATGGGCGTGGTGACCGGCCTGGTCGGCGTCTCGTCCGTCGTCACCGGCGTGTTCGCCGGCTACATCGCCGACCGGGCCAACCGGCGGGCCCTGCTCATCGGCTGCGACGTGGCGCGCTGCGTGCTCTACGGCATCGTGCCGCTGGTGTGGCTGATCTCGCCGCAGGTCTGGCTGATCTACGCGGTCGTCCCGCTGGCCGGCGCCTTCGCCATGCAGTTCCAGGTCACCTACGTGACCGTGGTGCCGGCCCTCGTACCGCCCGATCAGATCACCCGGGCCAACGGGCACCTCTACTCGAGTTACGCGGTGGCCAGCGTCGGCGGCCCCATGCTCGCCGGCATCGTGTCCGCCGCGCTCGGCCCCTCGGCCGCCGTGGCGGTCGACGCCGCGACCTTCGCCGCCTCCGCCGCCGGCCTGCTGCTGATCCGCATCCGGCCCACGGCCGGGGCCACGGCCGCCGCGCCGGTCGACTCGGGGCGGCGCGCGTTGCTCAGGGACTTCCTGGCCGGCGTCACGTTCCTGTGGCGGCACCCGGTGCTGCGCTCGCTGACCGTGCTGCTGTCGCTGCTGCTGTTCATCACCACCGGCCTGACCGACCTGATCATCTACTACCTCAAGCACGACCTCGGCCGCTCCGACAACATCGTCGGCTACGTGCTGGCCGCGGCCACGCTGGGCTCGCTGCTCGCGGCGAGCACCGTCGCCCCGTTCCGCAAGCGGCTGGGCTTCGGCGCCTGCTGGATCGGCTCGTGGGCGCTGTGCGGCGTGGCCATCGCCGGGCTCGGCCTGACCACCAGCGCGATCGCCGTCGGCGCGCTCGCCACCGTGCAGCTGCTGGCCACCGGCTGGGCCGGCATCTGTTCGATGTCGTTGCGGCAGGAGGTCACGCCGCAGCACCTCCTCGGCCGGGTCACGTCCGCGTTCTGGACCCTGCACAACTCGCTCGGCCCGATCGGCGCGGCCGCGCTCACCGGGGCGGCCGCCCGCTACGGCGTGATGGCCACCTGCGTGGCCGGCGGCGCCGCCTGCGTGGCCATCGCGCTGGCGGCGCTGGCCACCCCGATCCGGCAGCGCCGCCCGGAGGCCCTCCAGGAGGCCGGCGCGCTCACGTGAGCCCACCGCGGCGATAGGAGGGCCGGTAGGCTCACGCGAGGCCCGCCAGGCGGTAGCATCCGCGCTGATGTTCCCGACCGTCCGCGAGGTGCTCGACCTGGAGCAGGTGCGCAACGGCGCCCCGCGGGTCGTGGCGGGCGAGCGCGGCCTCGACGCGGCGGTGCGCTGGGTGCACAGCTCCGAGGTACCGGACATCGCCACCCTGCTGCGCGGCGGCGAGCTGGTCCTCACGACCGGCATCGGCCTGCCGCCGGACGACGCCGGCCTGCGCCGGTACATCGCCGACCTGGCCGAGGTGGGCGCCTGCGGCCTGGCGGTGGAGATGGGCCGCCGCTACGCCCGCCGGCTGCCCGAGGCGATGGTCCGCATCGCCGCCGACCTGGGCCTTCCCTTGGTCGAGCTGCACCGGGGCACCCCGTTCGTCGCCATCACCGAGGCCGTCCACTCGATGATCATCGACGCCCAGCTGGCCGAGCTGCGCGCCACCGAGGAGATCCACCAGCGCTTCACCGACCTGTCGGTCGAGGGCGCCGGCCCCGCCGAGGTCGTCGCGCAGGCGGCCGCGCTGGCGGGCGCCCCGGTCGTCCTCGAGAATCTGTCCCGGCAGGTCCTGGCCTACGACGCCGCGGGCGGCTCGGCCGAGCTGCTGCTGGCCACCTGGGAGTCGCACTCGCGGGCCATCCGGCCGGCGGGCCGTACCGCGCACGACGCCGGCTCCGGCTGGCTGGTGACCGCGGTCGGCGCCCGCGGCCAGGACTGGGGCCGTCTGCTCATGCGCGTGCCGGCGGCCGAGGCGCGGCACGTCATCCTCATCGAGCGGGCCGCCTCCACCCTGGCCCTGGGCCGCCTGATCGACCCCGACCCGGAGGGCCCCCAGCGCACGCTCCTCACCGCGCTGCTCAACCACACCATGCCGGTCGAGGAGGTGGCCCTGCGCTCCCGGGCGCTCGGCGTGGTCCTGGAGCGCCGCCACCTCGTCGGCCTGGTCCTGCGCCCCGCCGTGGCCGCCGCGGCCGAGCGGGTGCTGTCGGAGCTCTCGGTCAAGGGCCTGGTCGGCACCCTGGACCCGCTGCGCGCCGGCGTCCTGCTGGCCCTGCGCGACGGGTCGGACGAGCCCGAGGTGTTGCGCCAGTTCGCCGAGCGGCTGCAGCGTTCGGCCGGCGGCGAGCCGGTCGTCATCGCCGCGGGCGAGGGGGTCTCGTCCCCGCGCGAGGCCCGCCGCTCCCTGGTCGAGGCGGCACAGGTGGCCGAGGCGGTCCGCCATCCGGTGAGCGGCGTGGTGCGCCTGACCGACGTGGGCCTGGCCGGGCTGCTGCACATGCTGCGCGACGAGCCCCGGCTGCAGACATTCGTGGAGCGCGAGCTGGGGCCGCTGCTGGCTTACGATGCCCACAACCCGCGCGAGCAGCTCCTGGGCGTGCTGCGCGTCTACCTGGAGTGCGGGCGCAACAAGTCGGCCGCGGCCGAGCACAGCCACCTGTCCCGCCCGGCCTTCTACGAGCGGCTGGCCAAGATCCGCAAGATCCTGGGCGCCGACCTGGACTCGGTCCCCGCCTGCCTGTCCCTGCACGTCGCCCTGCTGGCCCTGGACGCCCTGCGCAGCTGAGGCGTTGGCCGGCGGTGCCCGCCCCGCATCACTGCATCGAAATGTGCACGTGGTTGTAGTGGTCGCCGGCCGGGGTGCCGTCGCCGCCGTAGGACTTCCAGCCGCTGCTGGGCTGCCAGATGCGTTTGTACCAGATCACGTACTTGACGCCGAGGTTCTTGGAGTTGGCCAGGGCCCAGGCGGCCAGGTTGTCCCCGTAGGTCTTGTCGGCCCCTGTCGCCCTGGCGTTGACGAATGTCGATGCATTGGCGGAGAAGTCGCACGCCTTGCCCAGGGGATGGTCGCCTCCGCCGCCGTTGCGGTGGCAGCTCGTGTAGTGCGTGAAGCCGGCCTTGCGGGCCTCGTTGTAGAAGTTGAGCATGCGCGGGGAGATGCAGCCGCTCGTCGTCGGGTCGTCGATCGTGCAGCCCTCGGACGGGTAGGAGCCGTCCGAGCTGCGCCCCACCGAGTTGGTGGTGACCTTGCCGCCCGAGGGGGTGGCCCCGGACACGTCGGCGCCGCCGCCGGCCTTGCGCAGCGCGTTCTCGGCGGCCTTCTTGTTGGCCTCCATGATCTTCAGCTGGGCCTGCTGGTTGGCGACCGCGGCGTCGATGTCCTTTTGCTGCTGCTCCAGCTGCTTCTGGGTCTCGATGACCGCGTGCAGCTGGTCGTTCTCGCGCTGGACGAGGTACTCCACCGTGACCATGTTGTGCAGCATGTCGTCGGGGTTCTCGGCGCCGACGATCACGTTGACCAGGCTGACCCGCCGGCCCCGGTAGGCGGCGTTGGCGATCGCGCCCGCGGCCGCCTGCAGCTCGCCCAGCGTGGTCTGGGTCTTGGTCAGCTGGTCGGCGATCGCGGCCTGGTCGGCCACGGACTTGTCCAGCCGGCCCTTCGCGTCGTTGTACTCCGCGTTGGCCTTGTCGAGAGCCTGGCGCACGGTGAGGTTCTGGCCGCCGTCCTCGTTGGCCCCGGGGGTCGGCTCAGCCGTCGCGGCGTTACCGAACGTGGTCACCAGCAGCAGTGCGGTGACCAGGAGCGTGAGGAGGCGCCTGGGTGCCGTCAACATCGCGGGTCAGCATACCGAAGCGCCCGGAAAACGCCAGCGTGAGAATGTACGGCATGGACGACCTACTCACCCGCCATCGGCGGGTCATGCCCGCTTGGATGCCCCTGTACTACGACGAGCCGATCGAGCTCGTCACGGGCAAGGGCGCTCGCGTCACGGACAGTAACGGAAAGACCTATCTGGACTTCTTCGGCGGCGTCCTGACCAACTCGCTGGGCTACGACCTGCCGGAGGTCCGGGAGGCGATCGAGCGGCAGCTGCGCACCGGCATCGTGCACACCTCCACGCTGTACCTGATCCGCCGGCAGGTGGAGCTGGCCGAGAAGATCGCGGAGCTGTCCGGCATCCCCGACGCCCGGGTCTTCTTCACCAACTCCGGCACCGAGGCCAACGAGGCGGCGCTGCAGGTCGCCACGAACCGGCGGGGCAGCAACAGCATCCTGGCCGTGCGCAACAGCTACCACGGCCGCACGGCGGCGACCATCGCGGTGACCGGCAACCGGGCGTGGTCGGCGTCGGCCTACAGCCCGTACAACGTCAGCTACCTGCACTCCGGGGACCGCCTGCGGGGGCTGCTGCGGGGCATGAGCGACGAGCGGTACCTCGAGGCGGCCGAGGAGGACCTGCGCGAGGTGCTCGCCACCACGACGGCCGGGCCGGTCGCCTGCCTGATCGCCGAGCCGATCCAGGGCGTCGGCGGCTTCACGCACGGCCCGGACAAGCTGATGGCGGTGTGGCAGCGGGTGCTCGACGAGCACGGCATCCTGCTCATCAGCGACGAGGTGCAGACCGGCTGGGGGCGCACCGGCGAGCACTTCTGGGGCTACCAGGCCCACGGCGTGACGCCGGACCTGCTGACGTTCGCCAAGGGCATCGGCAACGGCATCGCCCTGGCCGGCGTGGTCGGGCGGGCCGAGGTGCTGGAGTCGGTGCAGGGGATCTCGTTCTCGACCTTCGGCGGCAACCCGATCGCCACGGCGGCCGGCAACGCGGTGCTCGACTACATCGTGGAGCACGACCTGCAGGCCAACGCGGCCCGCACCGGGGCCATCCTGCTGGGCGGCCTGCGCGCGGTGCGCAGCCCGATCGTGGTCGAGGTGCGCGGCAAGGGGCTCATGATCGGCATCGAGCTCACGACCCCGGCGGCGACCGCCGCGGTGTTCGAGTCGTGCCGGCGCGACGGCCTGCTGGTGGGCAAGGGCGGGCTGTACGGCACGACGATCCGGATGGGCCCGCCGCTGAACCTCACCGAGGACGAGGCGCGGGAAGGCTTGGAAATTCTGACCAGCGCCCTATCCGAGCACGGAAGTGTTTCGAACTGACTTCGAACTGAGAACGCCCAGGTCAAAAGGTCAATCGCCGGCGGCCGAACCATCCCAAAGGGGGGTTGGTTCGGCCGTTTCTCGTGAAAACCGGCGAATCCCGCCGACCCTCCGCTTGTAACAAAACGGGCTAAATATCGGCGGCAGGCTGCCGCGACCCCCGGCCCGGATGGTCTTCTTGGACGTCCGCAGAACACACCTCCGGACAAGATCAATATTGGGTCTGAGCTGGGGTTTTAGCTACCTTTAAGATCAACTTCTTAGGTAACGGTTTGAAAACTTCGCCCAACTCCTTGACAAGAAGGGCCCCTCAGTAAGAACTTTTACCGCAACAGTTAGGGAACTTTGATGAGGGGGAACGAGATGGCATCTCGCGAGGAGCTCACGACGGCGGTGCAGACCGCTGTCAGCGCCTCGCCGGTGTCCGCCGTTCCGGTCGCCGGCGCGGTGCCCGGCGACGGCTTCTCGATCGCCTCGGCCTCGGCCGGGGAGAGCGTCCTGGTGCGGGTCCGTGCCGGGCTGCCCGAGCTCACCGGCGCCCTGCAGCGCGTCGCCGAGCTGGTCCTCGCCGACCCGGCCGCCGCGGCCCGCTCGACCATCGTCGAGCTCGCCGAGCGCAGCGGCACGTCGCCGGCCACCGTGACCCGCTTCTGCCGGGCGCTGGGCTTCGTCGGCTACGCCGACCTGCGGCTGGCCATCGCCGGCGAGACGGGCCGGGCCGCGCGCACGGGCGGCTGGACGATGGACATCGGGCGCGAGATCCAGCCGACCGACCCGCTGGAGCGGGTGCTCGGGCAGATCATGGCGGCCGACACCCAGGCCATGCACGACACCGCGGCCCTGCTGGATCTGACCGAGGTGGAGCGCGCCGCGGAGGCCATCGCGCGGGCCGACCGGGTCGACATCTACGGCGCCAGCGGCAGCGCGCTGGTCGGCGGCGAGATGCAGTTCTGCCTGCACCGCATCGGCATCCCCGCCTGGGCCTGGGCCGACGTGCACAACGGCCTGGCCAGCGCCGCGCTGCTCAAGCCCGGCGACGTCGCCCTCGGCGTGTCGCACAGCGGGCAGACCCGGGAGACGATCGAGATGCTCGCCGAGGCGAGCAGCCGGGGCGCGACGACGATCGCGCTGACCAGCTTCCCGCGCTCGCCCCTGGCCGAGCTGGCCGACATCGTCCTGCTCACCGCGACGCAGGCCACGACGTTCCGGCCCGACGCCCTCTCGGCCCGCCACCCGCAGCTCGTGGTGCTCGACCTGCTGTACATCGCGGTCGCCCAGCGCACCCACGAGCGCGCCCACGCAGCGTTCTCCGTCACGGCCCAGGCGGTCGCCGGTCACCGGTCGGCCACCGGAAAGGACGCGCCGTGACCACCCTCCAGGACGCTCGCGCGAGAAAGGGCGACGGGATGGCCGTCACCGCTCACGGTTACGTCTCCGCGATCCAGTCGGTCATCGACCGGATCGCCCTCACCCAGGTCGACACCGTCAGCCAGGCGGCCGACCACATCGCCGCCGCGCTGCGCGCCGGCGGCCTCCTCCAAGCGTTCGGCACGGGACACTCCGAGGCGGTGGCGGTGGACTTCGCCGGCCGCGCCGGAGGCCTCGTGCCGACGAACAAGATCCTCCTTCGGGACCTCGTCGTCTATGGCGGCGCGGACCCGAAGATTCTCGAGGACGAGAAGCTGGAACGCGATCCGAGCATCGCGGTCCGGCTCTACGAGATCGCCGCGCCGCGTCCGGAGGACGTGTTCGTGATGGCCTCACAGTCGGGGATCAACGGGGGGATCGTCGAGATGGCGCTGCTGATCAAGCAGCGCGGGCACAAATTGATCGCGATCACATCGGTCGAGCACACCGCTCGGGTGTCCCCCAGGCACCCCTCGGGCCAGCGGCTCGCCGACATTGCCGACGTCGTGCTGGACAACGGCGCGCCGTACGGCGACGCACTGCTGTCGCTGGAGAGCGGCGGCGCGGTCTGCCCGGTCTCATCGGTCACCAACGCGCTGCTCGCGCAGCTGGTGGTCGCGGAGGTCGTGCGACGCATCGAGGCTGCGGGCGAGGTGGCACCCGTCTACCTGTCCGCAAACGTCCCTGGTGGGGACGCGCACAACCACACCCTCGAGTCGCGGTACGCCGGGCGTGTCCGGCGAACCGCCTGACCCGAACCGAGGAGACCCCCAAAATGTCCAATGACCTGACTCGTCGTACCGTCCTGAAGCGGGCGGGGGCCGTGGCCGCGCTCGCGACGCCGGCCGCCGGCCTGCTCGCCGCCTGCGCCGACAGCAGCAACGACACCCCGGCCGACAGCAACACCGGGTCGGTCACCGCGACCAACCCGCTCGGTGCGCCGGAGGACCAGCCGATCAACGTCGTCATCTTCAACGGTGGCTACGGCGACAAGTACGCCACGGACGTGCACGAGCCGCTGTACAAGAAGGCGCACCCGAAGTCCGAGGTCAAGCACCAGTCCAGCCAGGCCATCAGCACCCTGATCCAGCCGCTGATCTCCGGCGGCAACGCCCCCGAGTTCGTCAACAACTCGGGTGAGAAGGCGATGGACTTCGGCGCCCTGGTCGCCGACGGCCAGCTGCAGGACCTCACCGCGCTGTTCGACGCGCCGTCGGTGGACGACCCGAACAAGAAGGTCCGCGACACCCTGATGCCGGGCGCCATCGAGGCCGGCTCGTTCAACGGCAAGCCGTACGTGCTGTACTACGTCTCCACCGTGTACGGCATCTGGTACTCGGGCAAGCTCTTCGGCGAGCACAACTGGAAGGCGCCGGCCACGTGGAGCGAGTTCACCGCGCTCTGCGATGACATCAAGAAGGCCGGTATCGCGCCGTACGCCTACGCGGGTGCGAACGCCGCCTACTACCAGTGGAACATCATCCTCACCAGCGCCGCCAAGATCGGTGGCACGGACGTCCTCAAGAACATCGACAACCTCGAGGACGGGGCCTGGAAGGCCGACGCGGTCAAGCAGGCCGCCGAGGCGTGGGCCGAGATCGGCGCCAAGTACAACCTGCAGGGCGCCGAGGGTCTCAAGCACACCGACGTCCAGCTCAAGCAGAACCAGTACCAGCTGGCGATGTACCCGTCGGGTGACTGGCTCGAGAACGAGCAGAAGAAGGACGCGCCCGCCGACTTCAAGTACCAGGTGCTCACGACGCCGAGCATCACCTCGTCGGACAAGCTCAAGTCGACGGCGCTGCGCGCGGCCGCCGGTGAGGGCTACATCGTCCTGGCCAAGAGCAAGAACCCCAAGGGCGGCCTGGAGTACATGCGCCAGATGCTGTCGAAGGCCGGCGGCAAGGGCTTCACCGAGACGGTGAAGGCGCCCACCATCGTCCAGGGCAGCACCGAGGGCCTGACCTTCACCCCCGGCACCCAGTCCTCGCAGGACGCCCTCAAGGCGGCCGGCCAGGAAGTCTTCAACCTGTACTTCGACGCCTGGTACAAGGACCTCGACAAGGAGGCCCGTACCGCGACCAACGAGCTCATGTTCGGCCGCATCAAGGCCGACGCGTTCGTCGAGCGCATCCAGAAGAAGGCCGACGAGATCAAGAAGGACTCGTCCATCACCAAGTTCAAGCGCTGATCGGAGTCTGATCATGCGGCACGGAAGATACCCCTTCATTGTGGGTTTCCTGGTTGCGCCGGTGACGCTTTACGCGATCTTCGTCCTGTCCCCGTACGTGCAGACGATCCGTCTGTCGTTCACCCAGTGGCGCGGGTTCGTTCCGCCCAAGTGGGTCGGGACGGAGAACTACTCGCGCATGTTCCAAAACCACCGGTTCTGGCAGGCGCTGGAGCACCACGCGATCATGCTGGTCTTCCTGCCGCTGATCACCATCGCGTTCGCCCTGGTCTTTGCCTTCATGCTCAACGTGGGGGGCAAGGGCCAGGGCGGTCAGACCCGCGGCGTCTGGGGGTCGAAGTTCTACCGCGTGGTGTTCTTCCTCCCCCAGGTGCTCGCGATCCCGGTCATCGCGGTGCTGTTCCAGACGGTGTACCGGCCGAACGAGTCCGGCCTGATCAACGGCGTGCTGCTGAAGGCGGGGCTGGACAAGCCGATCGGCTTCCTGATCGAGAAGAACCTGGCGCTGCCCTCGATCATCGCGGTGCTGGTGTGGCAGGCGGTCGGCTTCTACGTGGTGCTCTTCTCGGCGGGCATGGCCAACATCCCCGGCGAGATCTACGAGGCGGCCGAGCTCGACGGCGCGTCCAAGATCCGGCTGTTCTTCTCGGTGACCCTGCCGCTGCTGTGGGACACGCTGCAGACGGCGTGGGTGTACCTCGGGATCATGGCCTTCGACGGCTTCGCCATCGTGCAGGTGCTGGCCCAGGACAACGGCGGCCCGGACGGCGCCACCACCGTCCTCGGCCTGGAGATCTACAACAACATGCAGCAGAACCGCTTCGGCGACGCGAGCACCTACGGCGTCGCGCTGTGCCTGCTGACCCTCACGTTCGCCGCGCTGACGCTGCGCGTCACCCGGCGCGAAGCGTACGAGTTCTGAGAGGCCAGGAATGACCGCCATCATCGGCCGGGAGACGCCTGGCCAGCACAGCGGACCCGGCCACTCCGCCCCCCGGGCGGCGCGGCCGGCCCCCCGGCGCAAGTTCAACCTGCTCGGCAGCATCGGTCACGTCCTGCTGGCCGTGTGGGCCCTGCTCATCATTGTGCCCCTGATCTGGGTGTTCCTGGCCTCGTTCAAGAACACCACCGAGATTTTCAGCGCCCCGTGGACCATGCCGGGCGAACTGCGGTGGGAGAACTGGGGCCGGGCCTGGAACAAGGCGCACGTCGGCAGCTACGTGCTCAACAGCGTGATCGTCGTGAGCATCAGCACGGCCGGCACGATGCTGCTGTCCTCGATGGCGGCGTACGTGCTGGCGCGGTATCGGTTCTGGGGCAACCGGATCCTCTACTTCGCGTTCGTGGCCGGCATCGCGTTCCCGCCGTTCCTCGCCGTCGTCCCGCTGTTCTTCGTCGTGAAGAACTTCGGGCTGCTCAACACCTACACCGGCCTGATCCTGGTGTACATCGCGTACTCCCTGCCGTTCACGATCTTCTTCCTGTCGTCGTTCTTCCGGTCGCTGCCCAACTCGGTGGCCGAGGCGGCGACGATCGACGGGGCCTCGCACACCCGGCTGTTCTTCTCGGTGATGCTGCCGATGGCCAAGCCGGGCCTGATCAGCCTCACGATCTTCAACCTGATCGGGCAGTGGGCGCAGTACCTCCTGCCCCTGGTCCTGATGGCCGGGGCGAAGGACAAGTGGGTGCTCACGCAGGGCATCGCCGACATCTCGACCGCGGCCGGCTACGAGGCGGACTGGTCGGGCCTGTTCGCGGCGCTGAGCATCTCGATCCTGCCGATGATCGTGATGTACATCATCTTCCAGCGCCAGATCCAGGCCGGCCTCACCGCCGGCGCCGTCAAGTAGGTCCCGCACCCTGCGGGGTGCGGTGTAATGGCTCGTGCTCGTCGCGCTGGTGCCGTCCGGGGCCGGTGGTCTGCTCAGACCGCTGGCCGACGACGGCACGCCCGCCGGGCCCGAGCGGTTCGTCCCCGATCTGGCGGGGGCGGTCGCGGAAGTCGAGTCACGCGACCGCCCCCGCTGGCTTTGGGCCTGCACGGCCGAGATCTATCCCCGGTTGGTACGGCGGGGAGTCCGCGTCGAGCGCTGCCACGACCTCGAGCTGGCCGAGGCGCTCCTGCTCGGTGCCGAGGGCGCGTGGGGCCAGCCGCGCACGCTCGCCGCGGCGACCGCCCGGCTCGCCGGGCTCCCGGTGCCGCCGGACCCTCCCGCGCGGCCCGCCGAGCCCCCGGGACTGTCGCAGGATTCGCTGTTCGACGCGTTCGACGCTCCCGCGGTACCGCTGGCAGATCTCCTGACCGTCTATCAGGCCCAGCGGCGGCGGATCGAGGCGCTGCCCGAGCTGCCGTCCGCCCACCCCCTCGCGCCGCGGGCCGGCGGCATGCGCACCCTCGTGGCCGCCGAGTCGGCCGGCGCGCTCGTCGCCGTCGAGATGGGCCTGGCCGGCCTGCCCTGGCGGGCCGACGTCCACGACGCCCTGCTGCGCGAGCTGCTCGGGCCGCCCTCGCCGGTCGGCGGACCGCCGGCCCGCCTGGCCGAGCTCGGCGTCCGGCTCAACGAGGCCCTCGGCCAGCGGGTGCACCCCGACTCGCCGGCCGAGCTGCTGCGGGCCTTCGCCCGGGCCGGCATCATGCTGCGCAGCACCCGCAAGTGGGAGCTGGAGCACGTCGAGCACCCGGCGGTGCCGATCCTGCTGGAGTACAAGGAGCTGTACCGCCTCTGGACCGCGCACGGCTGGTCCTGGCTGGACCAGTGGGTCACCGGCGGGCGGTTCCGGGCCGAGTACATCCCCGGCGGCGTCGTGTCCGGCCGCTGGGCCACCCGCGGCGGCGGCGCCCTGCAGATCCCCAAGATCGTGCGCCGGGCCGTGGTCGCCGACCCCGGCTGGGCGCTGGTCGTGGCCGACGCCGGCCAGCTGGAGCCCCGGGTGCTCGCCGCCGTCGCCGGCGACCGGCGCCTGGCCCGCGCGGGCGCGGCCGGCGACCTCTACGCGGCCCTGGCCACCGACGCGTTCGACGGCGACCGGGCCAAGGCCAAGATCGCCATGCTCGGCGCGATGTACGGCCAGACCGGCGGCAACGCCGCGCCCGCCCTCGCCGCGCTGCGCCGCTTCTACCCGGTGGCGTGGGACCTGGTCGAGGAGGCGGCCCGCACCGGCGAGAGCGGGGGACTGGTGCGCACCTGGCTCGGGCGCACCTGCCCACCGGCCTCGGTCAGCTGGCGGGAGGGCTTCGACGAGCCCGGCGCCGAGGTCGAGTCCCGCGGCGGGGCCAAGGGCCGGGCCCGCGGCCGGTTCACCCGCAACTTCGTCATCCAGGGCACCGCGGCCGAGTGGGCCCTGGTCCTGCTGGCCCGCCTCCGCACGGCGCTGGCCGGCCGCCGCGCGGAGCTGGTCTTCTTCCAGCACGACGAGGTCATCGTGCACTGCCCGCAGGAGGAGGCCCAGGAGGTCGCCGCGGCCGTGCGTGCGGCCGGCGAGGAGGCCCGCCGGCTGCTCTTCGGCGACACCGAGGTGCGCTTCCCCCTGGACGTGTCGATCGTCGAGCGCTACTCCGACGCGAAGTAGGCGGCCCCCCGGGCGTCTCGATCGTCGAGCGCTACTCCGACGCGAAGTAGGCGGCCAGCATGTCCGTGTGCGCCGGGAAGCACAGCTGCGCCGGCTCGAGGGCGATCTCGATGCCCTGCGTCTCCTCGTTGCTGACCGACGTGGGCAGCTCGGCCAGCGGGCGGGCCGGGAGCAGCCCGAAGACGAGGATGCTGCGGGGCACGCTGTGCACGTCGAAGAGGCGCACGTCGCCCGGGTCGGCCAGGATCGTGGTCTCCTCGCGCAGCTCCCGGACCGCGGCCTCCTGCCAGGTCTCGCCCACCTCGATGAAGCCGCCCGGCAGGGCCAGCTCGCCGATGAACGGCGGGATGTTGCGGCGGACCACGAGCACCCCGCGGCCGTTGCCGGTATCGACCGGCAGCAGGGTCACCGCGACCGGCGTGGGGTTGAGCCAGGTCGTCTCGCCGCAGGCCGCGCACACCCGCGGCCAGGCCGACCCTTGCGGATAGGCGGCGCCGCAGTACGAACAGTGATCATGGAGGGCCATGAGCATGCAGCCTACCGATCGCCGCCCGGTCTGGGTCGATCAGAGCGGAGCCGCATCGAGCCAGACTGGGCGGAGCCTGGTCCGGGTCGATCGGAGCGGAGCCTCATCGAGCCGGACTGGGCGGCGTACTAATCTGGTGCGAGTCGGTACGGGACATGACCATTCGTAGGAGCCGGCGCTGAGCGCGATAGTCGGACTGGTTCTCGCCGCAGGCGGCGGCCGCCGGTATGGCGGGCCCAAGGCCCTCGTGCACCACGAGGACGGCCGCCTGCTGGTCGAGCGCGCCGTTGCCACCCTCCGCGACGGTGGCTGCGCGCGGATCTGGGTCGTGCTCGGCGCCGAGGCGGGCCGGGTCCGTGACGAGGCGAAGCTCGGCGACGCCCAGCTGCTGGAGAACGCGACCTGGAAGAGCGGCATGGGCTCCTCGCTGCGGGTCGGCCTGGCCGCCCTGGCCGAGACCGACGCCGAGGCGGTCGCCGTCCTGCTCGTCGACACCCCCGGCATCGGGCCCGACGCCGTGGCCCGGCTGCTGGCCGCCGCCCCGCCCGGGCCGGGCGCCCTGCTGACCGCGACCTACAAGGGCAAGCGCGGCCACCCGGTGATCCTCGGCCGCGATCACTGGCCCGGGGTGAGCACGCTGGCCACGGCCGACGTCGGGGCGCGGGCCTACCTGATCGCGCACGCCGGTGACGTGCAGGGCGTGCCGTGCGAGGACATCGCCGATGACACCGATCTCGACGTACCGCCGGCGGACTGACCCCGTCGTCCGGCTGGCGGCGCGCCCGGCCGCGGCGCTCCCGCACGTCGGCGCCCTCGTGGCGGGCCATACGATCGCGGCGCTCAAGGCGTTGGTGGAGAACATGGAGGTTCGCCGTGCGTGAGGTGTTGGACGAGCTGCTGGGCTGGTGGCGGGCGGGCGAGCCGGTCGGGATGGCCACCGTGGTGCGCACCTGGCGCAGCTCGCCCCGCCCGGCGGGGGCCACGATGCTGGTCGGCCCGGACGGCACCGCCGTCGGCAGCGTGTCGGGCGGCTGCGTGGAGGGCGCCGTGTACGAGCTGGCCCGCGAGGTGGTCGCGGCCGGCGCCCCGGTCGTGCAGCGCTACGGCGTCAGCGACGACGACGCCTTCGCCGTCGGGCTGACCTGCGGCGGCATCATCGAGCTGCTGGTCGAGCCGGTCACCCCGGCGTCCTTCCCGGAGCTGGACCGGGTGGCCGCGGCAATCCGCCGCCGCGACCCGGTCGCCGTCGTCTCCGTCGTCGAGGGCCCCGCCGGCCGCCTCGGCCGCCGGCTCGTGGTCTGGCCCGACTCGGTCGACGGGACGCTGGGCTCGCCCCGGCTCGACGCCGCCGCCACCGACGACGCGCGCGGCCTGCTCGCCGCCGGCCGCACCGACACGCTGCACTACGGCCCGGACGGGGAGCGCCGCGGCGAGGGCCTGACGCTCTTCGTCGCCTCGTACGCCCCACCGGCCCGGATGCTCGTCTTCGGGGCCATCGACTTCGCCGCGTCCGTCGCGCGGATCGGGGGCTTCCTGGGGTACCACGTGACGGTCTGCGACGCCCGCCCGGTCTTCGCGACGTCGAAACGGTTCCCCGGGGCCGACGACGTGGTGGTCGACTGGCCGCACCGGTACCTCCAGGGGGAGATCGACGCCGGCCGGGTCGACGAGCGCACCGTCGTGTGCGTGCTCACCCACGACCCGAAGTTCGACGTGCCGGTGCTGCGGGTGGCGCTCGCCCACGACTTCGCCTTCATCGGCGCGATGGGGTCGCGGCGCACGCACGAGGACCGGATGGCGCGGCTGCGCGAGGCCGGGGCTGGGGAGGCGGAACTGGCCCGGCTGTCCTCGCCGATCGGGCTGGACCTGGGCGCCCGCACGCCGGAGGAGACCGCGGTGAGCATCGCCGCCGAGATCATCGCGGGGCGGTGGGGCGGCGGCGGGGCCCGGCTGACCACCACCTCCGGCCGCATCCACCACGGCTAAGAGTCCGCAGCTCCGGGACGTGGCTGTCCATCCAGGCTCTGTAGATCTTGTCCGGGCCTGGGCCGATCGGCAGCAGCGATACGACTGGCCGGTCGGCGGGTTCGGCGGCGGATGTGGGCTCGGTGCCTGCGTCCGTGGTCATCGTCAGCTGGCCGGCGGTCACGCGTACGGTGCCGCGCACGCCCGCCGGGTCGAGGTGCCGTCGGGCTTCTCGCTGTTCCCGGCCGACCTCGTGCGGCCGCCCCGGCCCTGGCTCGACCGGATCGCCAATACCGTGCGGGTGAGCGAGCACGCACGCGGCGGGCACTTCGCCCCGTTCGAGCAGCCGCAGGTGTACGCCGAGGAGCTGCGCGAGTTCTTCCGGCCCTACCGCGCGTAGCCGCAGCGCGAGGCGGGTGCACCGGAACGGCGCTTATGTGCTCTCCGAGGACCGGTGCTGTAGCCGGCAGTTGGAACAGCCGGTCGCGACGGCGTCATAGAGCTCGAGTGTCACCCGCCGGGGCTGCTTGGTCCGGCAGCTGGGCCGCCGATGACGAACTCGCCGATACGGGTGTGGCCATCGGAGGTGTAGACCGGGACCGTCCGCGGCGGTTCCGTGCCGGTTTGCAGGGTCGTGGGGCCGGGCGGGTTGAGGTCGCGGTTGTAGGCGTAGCCGCGGCGGCCGTTGGTCGCGATGACGGCGACCAGGTCAGGGGCGCCGCGCTCGTTGACCACGCCGTAGGTCAGGCCGTCAGCGTTCTTGCCCCACTCGCTGACGGCGACGTGGGCGTAGGTGGCGCTGAGGGTCCACCGTGCGCCGTCGGCGGTGGTGATCGACGTGGAGTGCTGGCCGGGAGCGAGGGCGAGCTTGTAGGTGGTCACATTGCCGGCTCTGGCGTCGGCCGGCGAGCAGACCAGGGATGCCCCGTCTTCGAACGTGAAGGTGCCGGCGGTGAGGCAGGTCAGCTTCAGCATGACGTCGGTGGTGCCCTTCGGCGCTGCGCCGAGCTCCACGGTGGCGGATCCGGTGCGGGTGACTGTCACGGTGGGGGCTTCGGTGGCGACGACGTCGCCGCCGGGCAGGGAGAGCCACCCGGCGTCCGCGGCGGCGACGCCTCCGCCGAGCACCAGCACGGCGGCGCCAACGCCGGCGACCACACGCAGGCCGGTCCGCCGGCGACGCGCAGAGGTGGCCTCGACGTGCTCGATCAACGCAGCGCGCAGCGCGCTGGCGTAGCAGTCGTTCATCTGCACGGTCATCACAGGGCTCCGGTCCGGTCGAGGGCCGCAGGGAAGTCCGGAAGCTGCTCGCGGATGCGGTGTCGAGCGCGGTGCAGCCGCGTCTTGGCCGCCGCCAGCGTCATCCCCAGCAGCGCGGCGGCGTCGGCCACCGCGCAGTCCTCGTAGGCCACCAGGATCAGCAAGGCCATGTCTCGCTCAGGCAGGCTGCGCAGGGCCTGCCGGAGCCTGGGGTCAACGCCGACGTCCCGGCCGGCCAGGGCCACGTCGGCGGCGTCCGACGCGGCCGGCTCGTGGGGCAGCCGGGCCAGGAAGTCGCGGTAGCGGCGGCGTGCTCGGGCCGCGTTGCGGGCCAGGTTCGCCGTGGTCACCAGCAGCCAGGGCAGCACTGAGCCGTTGACCAACCGCACCACGGCTCGGCGACGCCACAGTTCGAGGAATGTCGAGGCGGTGACGTCCTCGGCGTCGCTGCGGGTGTCGAGCAGTCGGACGGCCTGCCCGTAGACGCGGTCGCGGTGCAGGTCGAACACGGCGGCGAACGCCTGCGCGTCACCGCCGCATGCACGCCGCCACAGCAGCGCCTCGTCCTGCTCGCTCACCGCCACATTCCGTAGTGTCCGCACCCCTCACCGCGGGTTTCACCGGCTTGCTGTGGCAAGGCGACCGGGGGCCGCGCTGCCAGGCCGGCCACCGCGGCGGCGACCGGGTGGCAGGTGGCGGGGCAGGGCGGCGGGCCGGGCGCGCAGTGCGGCGGCGTTCTGCAGGACATCAAGACCATGCGCTGATTGTGTCGCTGAGCGTCAGTGCGAACACCGGCCCCGGCCGCGAGGGCTGCCAGCCGCCGGTCAGCGCTTGGCGGATACCCGCGGCCACCATCGCGGGACGCACAGATCGGCTTTGCAATCCGATCCAGTTGCCGGGATGCGCACACGGCAACGACACGACCAGCAAGGCCCCCTGAGGTTCCTCGGCCCGCTCCACCACGAACTTCAGTGGCGACCAGCCATTGGCCTGGCAGTATGTGGGCCTGCGGCGCACTGTCCAGCGGAAATCGACACCGTTGACGATGATCCGCCGGGAGCCCTTCCTGGCCAGCGTCACCTCCATACCCCCACCGCCCTCGACCGTCTTCAGATCAGCACGGTGGCCATATTCCAGGACAACCACTACCGCTTCCGGAACACAGCCGGGTGCCTTCGACGGGGCCGGAGTTCCAGTGGTGGGACGGCCTTCCGCATGCGGGCGACCCGGGTCCGGGGTCGTGCGGGCGACCCGGTACACGATCCAGGCGATCACTAGGGCGGTCACGGTGATACCGACGGAGCCGACGTTGGGGCCGGTCCAGGAGTTCCAGCCGACGGCCCTTCCCGTCGGTTGTCTAGCTGGTGGCGGCGTCGGTGTAGCGGTCGATCTGTTTGGTGAGCAGGTCCGCGGCGATGTCGGCGGAGGCGTTGAGGAGTCCGCCAGTGCCGGCGCTGGCGATCACCGGTCCGCGCAGGGCGAAGCCCTGCAGGACGGTGCCGTTGCCGAGGTCGCTACGGATCAGAAGGTTAGGGGTTCGAGTCCCTTCGGGCGCGCAACATCAAGAGGCGCGATTGACCTGCGGAAACGTAGATCAACCGCCTCTCTTCGTTCGTTCACAGTGGACCTGATGTGTTCCGAAGTGATCGGCTGTTTCGGAAGGGTCCAGATCGGTTGGCGCCGGTGCGTGCTGGTTCGTGCCGACCCGTCTGGATCTTGGGCCGTGCCTGGCTGGCCGAACTGGCCGCGAGCAGTGTTGTGTCGGCATCTGACGGCGTCTGGATCCGCCCTGCCGTGAAGATCATTACCGGGCGGCTCGCCGCGGTCGGCGAGCGGTTCAACGACGCCCGGTTCCCCGCGACGGCGGTGTGTCACGCCGCCTCGTTGTCGGTGTCGCGAGGTCGGCTACGTCCAGGCCGGCGACCGTGAGCAGGTGTAGCGCCTAGTCCATGTCGAGGTTGTCGAGGATGTCGGCGCCGTGCACCACCCGGCACCATTCCCGGCTGGCGCGGTGCAGCACCTCGAGCCGATGACCTGTCCCGATCTGATCCTCGTGCGGCAGCGTCCGGTGGTGACCACCGCACGCCGGCCGGGACTATCTGGTGGTGCCCGCATCCGGCGGCCTGGTGGGCGGCGCTGACGAGGAACGACCCCGACAGCAGCGCCACTGACGGGGCCATTCGGGTTCATGGCGAGCCGGAGCGCGGCGCCGCAGAACGAGACGCTGTCGTTGATCACGCCGCATGCGGCATTCAGCGGCCCGGCGGCGACGTTGCGGAGCACGCCCTGACCACGACTGACGCCCTGTTCGACGGCTGTTGCGGCACACCTCCCGGGACGCAGCCCCGTCCGATCAGGGACGCGTCACGGCTTGCGGGCCACGGCGCCATACGCGTCGATGTGCTCGGCCGCAGGGTCCTCCGCGCGCCACTGCGTGATCGGCGCGAGGCCGGGGTCCACCATCGTGAGACCCTCGAAGCATCCGGCCAGTTGGTCGGGGCTGCGCAGGATGTACGGGACACCGCCGCTCTCCGCCAGCTTGTTGGCGCCCTCGACCACGGCCGGGGTGGTGTCGGTGCCGTCCCACAGGACCAGGTGGCTGCCGGGTGCGGCGCTGTCCATCACCCGCCCGACGATGGAACGCACCACGTCCAGGTCGGGCTCGTAGCCCATGACGCCCATGAACATCACAGCGACCGGCTCGGAGAAGTCCAGCGTCTTCGCCGCCTCGGCGAGAATCAGCTCCGGGTCGTGGTAGTCGGCGTGGACATAGTCTGTTCGGCCCTCGGTGCTGGAATTGGTCAGCAGGGCACGGGCGTGCACCAGCACCATCGGGTCGTTGTCGACGTACGCGATCCGGGATTCGGGCGCGACCTGCTGGGCGACCTCATGGGTGTTCTGCATGGTGGGCAGGCCCGTCCCGATGTCGAGGAACTGCCGGACGCCCGCCTCGGCCGCCAGGAACCGCACGACCCGGATGAGGAACTGCCGGGACTCGTGCGCCATGACGGCGATCTCCGGATAGACCTGGACCACTGCGTCCCCCGCGGCCCGGTCGGCCTGGAAGTTGTCCTTGCCGCCCATCCAGTAGTTCCAGATCCGCGCCGCGTGTGGCACATCGAAACGAAGCTGCGCGGCGAGCTCGGAATCCGGGTCGACCATAGCCAGGCTCCTATGTAAAAGGCTCGTCGTGTGCGAGGTGACCACTGACTTCTATCGCTGTTGTACGAGTCCGACGTACTCTACAACATCGGCCGGTGGCGGCTACTCCCCGACCTGCTCGGTGACGAGGCGATGGTAGGGCCGCGGGTTGAGTGCCAGGGTGTTTGCGTAGTCGATTGACAGGCGTTTGACCTGGGCGGATGTCGGCGTCCGTGGCCGGGGTTGGGGTGGTGCGGGACAGATGCGATCCATCGGTGATCATGGGGTTGCTGAGACAACATGACACCAGCGAAGGACCGCACCCGCTGATGCCATCATCGGAAGCATTGGCTGCTGGGTACGACCAGCATTCAGACCGGTGAGGTCTTCGCACGGACAGAGCCGATCTTGTATGTCAGCCACGACGCCGACGACGGACTCTGGCAACTCATCGGCGCGAGCGACGCCGACCCCGCAACGGGCAAACTCAGTCACCTTCACCACGCCGTGGAGCACGACCTCACGTTGCTCGACGTGCTAGACCTCGAGCCGGGCGAGAGCGCCTACCGGACCGGGCTGGGCGAGCCCTGGACCAACGAACCGTCCTTCCAGTCGCCCGGCGGCGAGGGGTGATCAGTGATGCTGCCCGGCCGGGACTACCGGCGTGTATGGCCTACCGAGCGTGACAGCCACGCCAACCAGCCAAGCCCGACCGGCGGCATGTCCGCTCAACTGACCTCGGCCGGCCTTGGACGCCGCTACGGATCAGAAGGTCGGATCGCCGGGACGGCTCCTCGGTGCCCCGCCCACCGATCCAGCGAAGAACGTTGGCCAGCGCGAGGCTAGCAACTCGATTTGGGCGACAATGATGACGCGTTCCAGGGGATTAAAAGTCTTTAGCAGTGGCGCCGGCCGCGGGGCTGGTCCAGTAGGCGGTCCTATGCCCAGGCCCGCAGCTTCTGCGGGTTGCGGATCGCCCAGATGTCGGTGATCTGGCCGCCGGCGACCTGGAACGCGAACACGGTGACCGTGACGCCGTCCAGTTGCCCCACCAGCCCGGGCTGGCCGTTGACCGGGCGCTCCACCAGCGTCAGCCCCGGCGCGACGCGGGCGATGCCGAGGTAGGTGCGGGCGACCCGCTGCGCCCCCGCGACGGGCCGCCGCAGGGCGCCGACCAGGCCGCCGCCGTCGGCGACCAGGGTGGCGCCGGGGTCGAGCAGCCCGACGAGGGCCTTGACGTCCTTGGCCTCCCACGCCCGCTTGAAGTCCCGCACGACGCGGGCCCGCGTCCCCGTCGGCGTGGCCGGCCGCCGCGACTCGCGGATGCGGCGGCGGGCGGAGAGGGCCAGCTGGCGGCAGGCGGCCGGCGTGCGGCCGATGATCTGGCCCACCTCGGCGAACGAGTACCGGAAGACGTCGTGCAGGACGAAGGCGACGCGCTCGGCCGGCGTCATGTGGTCCAGCACGACGAGGAACGCCATGCCGACCGACTCGTCGAGGGTGATCCGGTCCGCCGGGTCGGCCACGGCGCCGTCCGCCCAGCCCCGCCGCCCGGGCAGCGGCTCGGGGAGCCACTCGCCCACGTAGCGCTCCCGGCGGGCCCGGGCCGAGCCGAGCAGGTTGAGGCTGGTGCGGGTGGCCACCGTGGTCAGCCAGGCGCCCGGTGCGGCGATCGCGTCGCGCTCCCGCGGGGACAGGGCGTACCAGCGGGCGTAGGCCTCCTGCACGACGTCCTCGGCGTCGGCCAGGGAGCCGAGCATCCGGTACGCCACGTTGGTCAGCTGCCGGCGTTCGCTCATGACTCGGTCGCTCATACCTTCTCCGACAGCACAGCGCACCGGAATGTGAGGTGCGTCCCGCCCGGACACCGAGCCTGACATTGCGGGCGGCTGCGGTGTCGGAACGGGCATGACCGACTTTCAAGCGATCGCCGACCGCGTTGAGATCGAGGCGCTGCGCGGCGAGTTCACCGACGCCGTCATGATGCGCGACCGGGCCCGCCTCGCGTCGCTGTTCACCGAGGACGGCGTGCTGCGCATGCCCCCCGTCGCCGAGATGACCGGGCGCGAGGAGATCCGCGTCGTGGGCGAGCAGCTCCAGGCGCGGTGGGACTTCTTCGTGCAGAACTCGCACCCCGGCATCATCGAGCTCGACGGCGACACCGCGACCGGCCGCACCTACATGCAGGAGATCGCCCGGCTGCTCGACGGCAAGCAGGGCGTGAACTACGCCGTCTACCACGACCGGTACCGGCGCACCGGGGACGGCTGGAAGTTCAGCGAGCGCGTGTACGAGATGCGCTACGTCGACATGTCCCCCCTCGGGGGCAACGCGCCGCGGGCCGGGGCATGACCACCACCGTCCCGCTGCCGCGCGAGACGATCGGGTCCTGAGGATGCCGGGATGGGTCCTGCGCGCCGTCGTCAGCGCGCACCTGGTGGCGATCGCCGCCCAGCCGGTGTTCGCCGGGGTGTACCTCAGCGGCGACTTCGACGCCCTGCGCTGGCACGCGACCGGCGCCGACGTGGTCACCTCGATCGGCTACGTGCAGTTGATCGTGGCGGCGGTGGCCTGGGCCCGCACCCGCCGGCCCGGGCTCTTCCCGCCCACGGCCGGCCTGGTGACGGCCGAGACGGTGCAGTACTTCGCCGGCCTGGACGGCGCGCTGTGGCTGCACATCCCGCTGGGCGTGCTGACCGTCGCCGGCGTCGTGGTGCAGTTCTTGCTCGTCTGGCGGACGGGGGAGGGGACGAGCGTTGGCTGAGCACGACCTGACCCGGCGGCGAGTGCTGGGCCTCGGGCTGGTGGCGGCCGCGGGCCTGTCGGTCTCGGCCGCGCTGGCCCGCCGTCCCGCGGTCACCGGCGCCCAGCTGCGCAGCGCGGTGGCGCTGCCGGAGCCCTACCGCACGCCGCTGCCGATCCCGCCGGTGCTGCGACCGGCCGGCGACGGGAGGTACACCGTCACCCAACGCGAAACGGTCGTGGAGATCCTGCCGGGCGTGCGCACGCCGATGTGGACCTATGAGGGCACCTTCCCCGGCCCGACGATCGAGTCGAGGCGGGGCCGCCCGATCACCGTCACGCACCGCAACGAGTTGCCCGTCCCGACCGTCGTGCACCTGCACGGCGGCCGGACCCCGGCGGCCTCGGACGGCTACCCGACCGACCTGGTCCTGCCGGCGGGCGGCCACCATGCCGGCATGCACATGGGGGGCGACCCGCGGGCCGTGGTGAGCCACCTGACGCGGGACTACACGTTCCCGCTGGAGCAGCGGCCGGCCCTGCTGTGGTACCACGACCACCGCATGGACTTCACCGGCCCGGCGATCTGGCGGGGCCTGGCCGGCCTGCACGTCGTGCGCGACGACGCCGAGGAGAACCTCGGCCTGCCGTCCGGCCCGCGCGAGGTGCCGATCGTGCTCGCCGACCGGGCGTTCGCCGCCGATGGGAGCCTCGCCTATCCCGCGCTCGACCCGACGCTGCAGGAGCGCCCGGGCGTGCGGCCGGCCTACCTCGCCGGCGTGCAGGGCGACGTCATCCTGGTCAACGGCGCCCCCTGGCCGGTGCACGAGGTGGACGCGGCCCGGTACCGGCTGCGGGTCCTCAACGCGTCCAACGCCCGCCACTACGAGCTCGAGGCGCGCACCGACGACGGGCGGCGGCTCGATCTCGTGCAGGTCGGCGCCGACCAGGGCCTGCTCGCCGCGCCGGTCGTGCACGGGAGCCTGCCGATCGCGCCCGCCGAGCGCTACGACGTCGTCATCGACTTCTCGGCGGTCCCGGCCGGCGCCCGCGTGCGGCTGCGCAACCGGATCGGCGAGGGCCGGACCCGCGACGTCATGGCGTTCCGCGTCGCCCGTCGCGCGCCCGACGACAGCCGCATCCCGCCGGTGCTCTGCACCGACCTGCCCGCCTGGCGCCGCCGCGACGCCGTCCGGGTGCGCGACCTCGCGTTCCGCGCCGGGCGGATGGGCGGCGGGCACGGCTGGCTGATCGGCGGGCGCCCCTTCGACCCGGCGCGCGCCGACGTCACCGCCGCCCTCGGCGATGTCGAGGTGTGGCGGCTGGTCGCCGACGTCCACCACCCCGTGCACCTGCACCTGGTCGGCTTCCGGGTGCTGTCGCGGCGGGGCGGGCCGCCGCTGGCGCACGACGCGGGGCTCAAGGACACCGTCGCGCTGCGCCCGGGCGAGGCGGTGGAGATCATCACCCGCTTCGAGGGGTACCGCGGGAGGTACCTCTTCCACTGTCACAACGCCGAGCACGAGGACATGGGCATGATGGCCAACCTCGAGATCACCTGAGCCACGCGGGCCAACCGGCACCGCAGGACCGCGTCCGTCGTGGCGACATGCGGCGCCGCGCTGCGCGGTGTCGCCCTCGGGGGCTACGGTCGAGTCGGACCGGTCGCCGAGCGCTGGAGGTACGGCCGTGCAACTGGAGAACGCCTTCACCGTGCCCGTCTCCGTGCAGCGGGCCTGGGCGGTGCTGCTGGACATCGAGACGATCGCGCCGTGCATGCCGGGGGCCACGCTGAGCTCCGTCGACGGCGACGAGTTCACCGGCACCGTGAAGGTGAAGCTGGGCCCGGTGAGCCTGATGTTCAAGGGCTCCGGCCGCTTCGTCGAGCGCGACGAGGAGGGCCGCCGGGTGGTCATCGCCGCGTCCGGGGCGGACAGCCGCGGCGGTGGCACGGCCCGGGCCACCGTGACCGCGACGCTGGCCGCCGAGGGCGACGCCACCCGGGTGAGCGTCAGCACCGATCTCGACATCACCGGCAAGGCCGCCCAGTTCGGCCGGGGCCTGATCGGCGAGGTGAGCGGCCGCCTGATCGGCCAGTTCGCGGACTGCCTGGCGGCGAAGCTCGCGGCTGCCGAGGAGGCTCCGGTTGTTCCGGTCAGGTCTTCCGAGCCGATCGCCGCCGTGCAGCCCGATGCCGAGCCGATCGATCTGCTCGCGATCAGCGGGGTGGGGTTCGCGGTGCGCCGGGCCGTGCCGTACGTGGTGACCGCCGCCGCTAGCTTCGCCGTGGTGCTGGGCCTCATCTGGTGGATCAAGCGCCGCTGACCGGCCCACCCCGATAGGGTGACCCTGAGTAGTCGTCCTATATCCGAGGGTGATGGCGAAGATGGTCCGCATCGGCAAGGTCCTGGCCCTCGCGTCGCTGGCCGCGCTTGGTCCCGGCCCGGCGAACGCCGCGCCGCCCGAAGGCGTCGTGTTCGGCGCGGCCGGGGCGCAGGAGTCCGGCGGCTACGTGGTGCTGCTCGAGGAGCCGCCCGGGGCGCAGAGCGCGGCGCAGGCCCAGGCGGCGGTGAGCGACGCGGCGCGCGAGCTGTCCCGGCAGTACGGCGGCGACGTCCGCGAGCAGTACAGCGCCACGGTCCGCGGCTTCGCCGTCGACAACCTCACCGACGCCCAGGCCCGGCAGCTGGCGGCCGCGTCCGGCGTGGCCCGGGTCGAGCGCAACACCCGGTTGCGCGCGACGGCCAGCCAGGCCGGCCCGGCGTGGGGCCTGGACCGCATCGACAGCCACGCCAACACCCGCGACGCCAGCTACACCTACCCGAACACCGCCTCGCACGTCACGGCGTACGTCGTCGACTCCGGCATCGCGATCACGCACAGCGACTTCGGCGGCCGGGCGCGCTACGGGCACAACTTCGTCGACCGGGTCACCAACCCCTACGACAACCCGGCCAACAGCGCCAACAGCAACGACCCGGCCAACGCCAACGACTGCGACGGGCACGGCACCCACGTGGCCGGCACCATCGGCGGTGCCACCTACGGCGTGGCCAAGGGCGTCTCGCTGGTCGCCGTGCGGGTGCTGGACTGCAGTGGCAACGGCTTCCTGGCCGAGGTCGTGGCCGGCATCGACTGGGTGACCGCCAACGCCCGCCGCCCCGCCGTGGTCAACATGAGCCTCGGCTCCGACGACACCTCCGTCATTCTCGACGCCGCCCTGCGCCGCTCCATCGCCTCCGGCCTGACCTGGTCGGTGGCGGCCGGCAACGGCGACGCCGACGACAACCCCCTCGACGCCTGCACCAACTCGCCCGGCGACGTCGCCGAGGCGCTCGTCGTGGGCGCCTCCACCATCGACGACCACCCCGTGCGCTGGTCGGACTACGGCCCGTGCGTAGACCTGTATGCGCCGGGGGAGGGCATCACCTCGGACTGGATCGGCGGCGCCACCAAGACGCTTGACGGCACGTCGATGGCCGCGCCGCACGTCACCGGGGCGGCCGCGCTGATCCTCGAGGCGCACCAGGACTACAGCGCCGAGCAGGTCCGCAACGCGCTGGTGCAGAGCTCGACCGTCGGGGCGCTGAACATGTCGTCCTATCCGGCGTACGCGGCCGCCACCTCGCCGAACCGGTTGCTCTTCGTGCGCCAGTCCGACCCGCCGCGCCCGGCGGGCCGGCCGCAGAGCCTGTTCAACCCCCGCTTCGGCACCACCGAGGTCTACGCCCGGGCCACCGGCACCGACCACCTCGTCTACGCCTACTGGTCCGGCGCCTGGTCGTCGTGGACCGACCTCGGCGGCGCGGTGGCCGGCGACCCGGCGGTGCTCTACAACCCGCGCTTCGGCACCACGGAGGCGTACGCGCGGCTGTCGAACAACCACATCGCGTACCGCTACTACTCCAGCGGCTGGTCGGACTGGATCGACCTCGGCGGCGCCGCGGCCGGCAACCCGGCGGTCATCTACAACCCGCGCTTCGGCACCACCGAGGTCTACACCCGCACCGCCGCCGGCACCCTCGCGTACCGCTACTTCAGCAACGGCTGGTCGGACTGGATCGACCTCGGCGGCGCGCTGACCGGCGACCCGGGCGTGCTCTACAACCCGCGCTTCGGCACCACCGAGGCCTACGCGCGCACCGCCGCGGGCCTGGCCTACCGCTACTACCTCGGCGGCTGGGCGGACTGGATCGGCCTCGGCGGGGACGTGCGGGGCACCCCGTCGGTGCTCTACAACCCGAAGTACGGCACGACCGAGGTCTACCTGCGCACCGCCGGCAACACGCTCGCCTACCGCTACTACCTCGGCGGATGGTCGGACTGGATCGGCCTCGGCGGCAGCCTGGACACGGACCCGTCGGCGGTCGTCAACCGTTCGTCGGGCACGACGGAGGTGTACGTCCACACGCCGGGCGCGGAACTGCAGTACGTCTACTACCTCGGGGGCTGGTCCGGCTGGAACAACCTGGGCGGGGCCAACACCGGCGCGCCGTCCGTGCTCTACAACCCGCGCTTCGGCAGCACTGAGGCCTACACGCTGGCCCAGGACGGCCACAGCTACTACAAGTACTACGCGGGCGGCTGGTCGCCCTACATCGACCTGACGCCGTGACCCGCCCCGCTGAACGGGCAGGGTTCGGTCACGGGCAGGGTTCGGTCACGGGCAGGGTGAACCCCTCCACCTCGGACGGCGTCGAGCCGGTCGCGATCCACTCGGCCACGGCCGCCCCGGTCGCCGGCGCCATCATGATCCCGGTGGTGAAGTGCCCGCCGGCGAACCAGGCGTTGTCCAGGCCCGGCAGCCGGTCCACCACGGGCTGGCGGCCCTCGATCCAGGGCCGGAAGCAGCACCAGCGGTGGCTGATCGGCGCCTCCGCGGCCCCCGGCAGCAGCGTCGCCAGGGCCTTCGCCATCGGGTCGGCGACCTCCGGCCGCACCTCGGGGCCGGCGTCGTCGTCGAACGTGCCGCCGCAGACCACGCCGCCGCCCGGCAGCGGGGTGCCGCCGCCGTAGGGCCCGGCCAGCACGCTGCCCAGGCGCCACGGCCCGGGGGCGACTGCGAGCATGTGCCCCTTGACCCAGCGCTGCACCACGCCGGTGTGCCAGGGCCGCGGTACCAGCCCGGTGGCCACGACCAGCGCCCCGGGCGCGAAGTCGCCGGCCGTGGTGTGTGCGACCGCGACCCGGTCGCCGCGCATCGACACGCCGAGCAGCCCGACCCCGGTGGCCACCTGCCCGGCCCGGCCGGCCAGCGCCGCCGCCAGCCTTGCGGGGTGCACCGCGAGCTGCCCCTCGGCGAGCACGGCCGACGCGCCGTCGGGCAGCCGCACGTCCGGCTCCAGGTCGCGCACCTCGTCCTCGGTCAGGGCGCGCAGCGGGGCCGGCAGCTGCCGCGGGACCTCCGCGCGGATGTCGAGCCAGCGGGTCCGGCGCAGCCCGATCGCGCCGTCCCACTCGGCGTCGAGGTCGAGGTACAGCTGCCGGCTCCGGCGACCGAACGCCACGAACTGCGGCGTGTCGGTCAGCAGGTGCATGTCCGGTGCGACCGAGCCGCCGTTGCCGGAGGAAGGCCCCGGCACGAGCCGCGGCGCGCGCTCGATCAGCACGACGCGCTCGAAGCCGCGCCGCCGGCAGAACGCGGCCGCCGCCAGCCCGATCGCGCCGCCCCCGACGACCAGCACGTCGGGAGTGCGGTCCAGGTCCTCCGGCCGCCCGGGCGCCAGCGCGGCCCGCTCGTGCGCCGTCAGCAGGTCGTCCCACACCGTCACGCGATCATGAACGAGGTCAGTTCCGGCAACGCGGTCAAGTCCCACGCGATCAATCCTGCCTCGTCCGCGATCTCCTCGGGGGCACGGGTGACCCTGCCACCGCCGATCGGCGTACCACGGGTCCCGGGTCATCGAACCCCGGCGATCCTGCCCTGCGCGGCCTCAGCCCTGCGCGGCCAGGCGGCGCCCCTCGGCGAAGAAGGCCGCGATGTCCGGCACCTCGCGGACGGGCCGGCCGGCGCCGAAGGACATGTTCCAGAAGTCCCCGGTGCGGGGCGTCCAGGGCCCGATATAGGCGTACGGCTCGTCGATCGCCGTGTCCCCCGCGGACACCCCGTAGTTCACCTCGTCGAGCGAGACCCCGACGTCGAAGTGCTCGGGCCACAGCACCGGCGCCGCCTCCCCGCCCAGCGTCCGCAGCGCCGCGTCGCCGGCCGCGAACGCGCCCAGGATCTCCCCGGCCCCGTCGAGCACGACCCGGTCGTCCGGCCCCGCCCCCGACCCGTCCGCGTAGATCCCCTCCGGCGCCCCGATCCCGACCCCGGCCTCGTCCGCCAGCTCCCGCAGGGTCCGCCCGGCCAGCGGCACCCGCCGCCCGCCGGCGAACAGTGCGTCGGCGTTCACCCGCAGGTCCGGCCCGGCCACGGTGGCGAAGCCGTCCTGGGTCACCCGCAGCCGGATGGTCCCACTGGCCCGATGCTGCGGCCCGGCCAGCACCAGCTCGGCCAGCCCGTGCAAGGAACGTCGCGTCGCATTGGTCACCCCACAATGCTGTCATCCGCCGCCGCCCGAACCGCCTCACGCCGGGCCGAACAGGCCCTCCCAGTGGCGCCGCCAGCGCCGGTTGCTCCGGGGCGCGGCGGGACGCGGCCGCGCCGAGGAGATGGCGCGGGTTGCTCAGTGCGGCGGGGATGTGGCCGCGCCGAGGGGATGGCGCCGGTTTGCTCCGGTGCGGCGCAATACGGCCGCGCCGAGGACGTCAGGCCGGCCGAACCGTGCCGGACGCCGCGACGACTCGTCGATCAGCCGAGCCAGCCCGGGCGGACCAGGCCGGCCTCGTAGGCGAAGACGACGAGCTGGGCGCGGTCGCGGGCACCGAGCTTGATCATGGCTCGGCTGACGTGGGTCTTGGCGGTGGCCGGGCTGACGTAGAGCTTGGCCGCGATGTCCTCGTTCGACAGGCCCGCGCCGACCAGGGCCATCACCTCGCGCTCGCGGTCGGTCAGGGTGTCCAGGGACATCGGGGAGAGCGGGGCGCGGGAGCGGCTCGCGAACTCCTCGATGAGGCGGCGGGTCACGCCGGGCGACAGCAGCGCGTCGCCGGCCGCGACCGCGCGCACGCCCCGCAGCAGGTCGACCGGCTCGGTGTCCTTGACCAGGAAGCCGCTGGCGCCGACCCGCAGCGCCTCGAAGACGTACTCGTCCAGGTCGAACGTGGTCAGGATGACGATGCGCACGTCGGCCAGGCGGTTGTCGGCGGCGATGCGGCGGGTCGCCTCCAGGCCGTCGAGGACCGGCATGCGGATGTCCATGAGCACCACGTCGGGGCGGGACTGGACGGCCACCCGGACCGCCTCCGCCCCGTCGGCCGCCTCCCCGACGACCTCGATGTCGGACTGGGCGTCGAGCAGGGCCTTGAAGCCGGCCCGCACGAGCGCCTGGTCGTCGGCCAGCAGCACCTTGATCACGGCTTGTCTTCCTCACGCAGCGGGATGATGGCGCGGACCTCGAAGCCGCCGCCCTCGCGCGGGCCGGCCTCGACGGTGCCGCCGAACGTCGCGGCGCGGTGGCGCATGCCCGCGATGCCGTTGCCGGCCTCGGCCCGCGGCTCCTCCGGCCGGTCCGCGGGCGGGCCCGTGCCGTCGTCGGTGACGACCAGGGTGAGCTCGGCCGGGCCGTAGCCGACGACGACCGTGGCGGTGGCGCCGGGGCCGGCGTGCCGGCGGACGTTGGTCAGCGCCTCCTGGACGATGCGGTACGCCGCCCGGTCCACCTGCGGCGGCAGCGCCCGGGCGGCGCCGACGGTGTCGAGCGTGACGGGCAGGCCCGCGCCCCGCGCCTCGCCGGCCAGCCGCTCCAGGTCGGCCAGGCCCGGCGCGGGGGTGCGCGGCGCCGCCTCCCCGGGGTTGAGCCCGGCCAGCACCGCCCGGGTCTCGCGCAGCGCCTCGGCGCTGGCGTGCTTGATCGCGGTGAGCGCCACCCGGGCCTGCTCCGGCTGCTCGTCCATGAGGTGCAGCCCGACCCCGGCCTGCACGTTGATGAGCGACAGGTGGTGGCCGATGACGTCGTGCAGCTCCCGGGCGATGAGCAGCCGCTCGTCGCTGGCCTGGCGGCGCTGCTGCTCCTTGCGGGCCTTCTCCTCCTCGGCCCGGGCGAGCGCCTCCTGGTGGGCCCGGTCGCGGGCCATCTGGCTGTACCGCGCCCCGCGCACCCGCGCCGCCTCGCCGAAGAACGCGATGATGATGCACCACACCCCGATGGCGACCAGGCGCGCGACGGACGCGTGCGGCAGCACGAGCACGACGAACGTCGTGTAGGCGGCGACGACGGCGATCCAGGTCAGCCAGCGGTAGCCCGCCGACAGGGCGCCGTAGACGGCGATGATGGCGGCGAGAAACCCCGGTCCGTTGGGGTACAGCTGGGCGAAGTAGGCGACCGTGGCGGCCAGCGCCCCGGCCAGCGTGATCAGGGGCGCCCTGTTGCGCAGGATCAGGGCGGCCGGGCCGGCGACGAGCAGCAGGTAGCCGGTCTGGTCCAGCTCGTGGCCGGTGCTGCCGTAGGCGGCCGCGCGGGTGCCGAACACCTGCAGCAGCGCGATGAAGATGGCCAGCCCCAGCGGGTGCGGCCCGGGCCAGCGCCCGGGGCCGCGCCGCTCGAAGCGCTGGAACTTGCGCTCGAGGCGCGCGGCGCGCCGCTCACTGGCCCACGGCGCTGCGTGCTCGAACCGCTGGACCTTGCGCGCGAGGCGCGCGGCGCGCTGCTCGCTGGCCCACGCCGCTCTGCGCTCGAACCACTGGACCTTGCGCGCGAGGCGCGCGGCGCGCCGCTGGCTGGCCCACGGCGCTCTCCCCACGCCACAAACGGTAGTGCAGCGGCGCGACGGGCGGCATCGCCTCCCGGGCGCGGCGGCGCGTACTCCCGCGGGAGTACGGCACCCGTCCGGCTGCGTCTGCCGCGGTACGGCACGAGCCGACGCCGGTGCGACGCGCGGGAGCGCTGTGCCGGGCACGCTGGAGTCCATCGACGGAAGGGGGCCGAGAACATGGCCGGCGAACGGGTACGCGCCTCGGACAGCGAGCGCGAACAGTACGCCAACATGGTGCGGGCCGGCATGACCGAGGGCCGGCTCACGCTCGAGGAGGGGGAGGAACGGCTCAGCGGGGTCTACGCCGCGAAGTTCCGCGACGAGCTGCCGCCGCTGACCGCCGACCTGCCCGAGGGGGGCCGGCGCGGGCTGTACGAGACGCCGGAGGCCAAGGAACAGTTCGCCCGGGACTCCCGCCGCCACCTGTGGGGGCACACGGGCTTCGTCGCGGTCCTCGCGACGGTGCTCACGGTGCTGTGGGTGCTGTCGGGGGCGCACTTCTTCTGGCCGGCGATCCCGCTCTTCTTCATGGTGATCGGGCTGGCCCGGCACGCCCGCTGGCGGGCCTACGGCGGTCACCCGCGCTGGGGCCGCGGCCATCACGGCTGGGGGCGCGGACCGTGGGGGGCCGCGTCCGACCGCCAGGGCTGGGGCCGCTGACACACACCGACCGGGGCCGCCGCCTGGGCGCGGCGGCCCCGCCGACCCGGGGAGAAGGCTGGGCATGCTGGGATCGTCGTTGTTCGAGCTGAAGGACCGGGTCGCCGTGGTGCTGGGCGGGCCCGACGCAATGCCCGCGGCGGTGTGCCGGATGCTCGCCGAGCGCGGCGCCCGCATCGCCGTCATCGGCCCGGACGAGGCCGAGCTGGCCGACCTGGTCGACGAGCTGCGCTGGGGCGGGGCCGAGGCGGTCGGCATCGTCGCCGAGGGCACCGGCGCGGCCGCCATGGACGCGGTGCGGGTCAGCGTGCTCACCGAGCTCGGCGCGCCCGACCTGCTGTTCGTGCTGCCCTGCCCGGGGCGCAGCGCCGGCGGCTGGCAGCAGACCGTCGACAGTGGACTGACGGCGACCTTCCAGGCGTTGCAGGCGTTCGTGCCGCACATGGCCGAGGCGGGCGGCGGCGCGGTGGTGACCCTCGCGCCGAGCGGGGCCGACCCGGCCACCAACGCGGTCGGCGGGGGCGTGACCGCGCTCACCCAGCACTACGCCCGGCTGGTCGCCGGGGCCGGGGTGCGGGCCAATGTCGTGTCTTGGACACCGCGCGAGTCCACCGTCGACGCCGCCGCCTTCGCCGCCCTCTACCTGGCCTCGGACGCCGCGGCGAGCATGACGGCAACGACGCTCGATGTCGCGGCACATTGATGCGGCGGTAGGTCCTATGTACGAATGATCGTCCACCTGGGATAGTCACCAGGCATGATGGGCTCTTCGCACGCTCTTTCCGGGGCGGCGGTCTGGTTGACCGGTTCACTCGCGCTGGAACAGCTCGCGCACTTCCACCAGACCCCCCTGCAGCTGGCCGTCGGCACCGCGATCTGCGCCGGCGGCGCCCTGGTGCCCGACCTGGACCTCTCGGGCCGGGTCACGCGCGGGCAGGGCGGGGCGATGGTGGCCCACACGTTCGGCGTGTTCTCGCTGTTCCTGGCCGAGTGCGTCGAGAAGTTCTCGCTCGGCGTCTACAAGATCACCAGGATGAAGCACGACCCGCCGCGGCACAACGGCCACCGCACGCTGACCCACACCATCATCTTCAACGTCGGCGTCGGCTACGGCACCCTGGCCCTGTGCAACGCCTACGGCAAGTGGGCGGTCATGGGCGTGCTGTTCTTCTCCTTCGCCCTGGCGCTGCGCGGGCTGTTCGAGAAGTGGGCCCAGCGGGCCGGCTGGCTCGTCGTCACCCTGGCCGCGGCCGCCGCGGCCTTCGGCGTGTACGAGCGGCTGCCCGGTGACCGCGGCTACCCGCTGCTCGGCGTGGCGGTCGGCGTCGGCGGCCTGGTCCACCTGCTGGGCGACATGATCACCCGGCACGGCTCGCCGATCCTCTGGCCGATCCCGACCGGGCGGCGGATGTGGCGCTGCTTCGGCCTGCCGGACTCGGTGGCGCTCACCGCCGGGAACAAGACCGAGACCGTCCTGCTGCGCACGGTCTTCGCCACGGTGGCGATCTTCGCCGGGGCCGTGTTGCTGGCTCCCGTGCTGATGGATCGGTTCAACATCCAGCTGTAACGTCTACGATCCAGTCGTGACTGCGAGTGCCGAGACCCGGCTCGTCATCGTGATGCGGACCGACCTCGGCATGGGCAAGGGCAAGATCGCCGCGCAGGCCGCGCACGCCGCGGTCGCGGCGGCCATGGCCAGCGTGCGCTCGCCCGCCTTCGCTGACTGGTGGCGGGCGGGGCAGCCGAAGGTGGTCCTGAAGGTGCCCGACGAGGACACGCTGGGCCTGGTCGTGGCGGCGGCCGAGGAGGCCGGGCTGCCGGTCGAGGTCGTGCACGACGCGGGCCGCACCCAGGTCGCCGCCGGCACCGCCACCTGCTGCGCGATCGGCCCGGCCCGCGGCGCCGACCTGCACCCGGTGACGGGCTCGCTGTCGCTTCTCTGACAGACCCAACGGCCGCCCCCCGAAACGGTGGGCGGCCGCCGTGGCCCGTGATCAGTCGGCGAGCGCGACGATACCCTGTGCCCAGCGGAAGTACTTGTTGGTGCCCAGGTCCCGCACGGTCTTGATGTTGAAGGCGGCCTGCAGCTTCTCGGCGTCACCCTCGCTCACACCGGCGATCGCGGTGACGGGGGCGTCGGCGAGCTCCTGCGCGCTCTTGCCTTCCCATTCCTTCATGAGCTTCTTCTCGAGACCCAGCATGGGTACGGTCCTTTCTCCTTGTGGCAGATCGGCGCCAGGCTACGTTGCGGCGCTACCGGCGGCGACGCCAGGGGCGCCCGGACGAGCGGCCGTTGCGCTTGCCACATCCGCCGTTTCGCGGAGATGATCGGCTGATGAACGGCCAATGGGGGCTGACGATCCCTCTGCCGGGGGTGCCGCTGCCCGACCACGCGGCGCTACTGGCTACCCTCGCCGACCTCGGGTACACCGACGTGTGGACCTCGGAGGTCGCCGGGACCGACGCGTTCACCCCGCTGGCGCTGGCCTCCGCCTGGTCGCCCGCCCTGCGGCTGGGCACCGCGATCGTCCCCGTGTTCACGCGCGGGCCAGCCCTGCTGGCGATGCAGGCGGCGACCCTCGCCGAGGCCGCGCCGGGCCGGTTCACCCTCGGCATCGGCGCCTCCTCGCCGGTCGTGGTCGGCGACTGGAACGCGGTGCCGTTCGAGCGGCCCTACGAGCGCAGCCGCGACGTCCTGCGCTTCCTGCGCGCGGCGCTCGCCGGCGAGCTCGTCGACGGGTCCTTCGACACGTTCGCGGTGCGGCGGTTCCGGTTGGAGCGGGCTCCCGCGGTACCGCCGAAGCTGTTTCTGGCGGGTCTGCGGGCCCGCATGCTGCGCCTGGCGGCGGCCGAGGCCGACGGCGCGATCCTCAACTGGCTGTCGGTGCAGGACGTGGCGCGCGCGCGGGCCGAGCTGGCGGCCGCGCCCGAGGGCTTCGAGGTGGCCGCCCGGATCTTCGTCTGCCCCACCGCCGACGCCGAGGAGGCCCGCGCGACCGGGCGCCGGCTCATCGCGGCCTACCTGACCGTGCCCGCCTACGCGGCATTCCACCGCTGGCTGGGCCGCGGCGAGGCGCTGCGGCCGATGTGGGACGCGTGGGCGGCCGGGGACCGCAAGGGCGCCCTCGCGGCGATCCCCGACGAGGTGGTCGACGCCCTCATCGTGCACGGCCCGGCCGCGCGGTGCCGCGAGCACGTGCGCCGCTACGCCGAGGCCGGCGTCACCACCCCGGTGATCGCGCTGCTGCCGACCCGCGAGCTCACCGCCGGCGGCGCGCCCGCGCTGCTGGACACCCTGCGCAGACTGGGAGCCGGATCGTGAACGTGGACGGCAAGGTCGTCGTCATCACCGGCGCCGCCGGCGGCATCGGGGCGGCGATGGCCCGCCGGTTCGCCGGCAAGGCCGCCGCGCTCGTGCTGGGCGACCTCGACGGCGACGCCGCCGCCGCGCTGGCCGCGAGCCTGCCCGGCGAGGCCGTCGGCGTCGAGGTCGACGTGACCAGCGAGGAGCAGGTGGCCGAGCTGGTCGGGGAGACCCTCGAGCGGCACGACCGCGTCGACCTGTTCTGCGCCAACGCCGGCATCACCAGCGGTGCCGGCCTGGAGGCGAGCGACGAGGCGTGGGCCCGCACCTGGGCCGTCAACGTGCTGTCCCACGTGTACTCCGCCCGGGCCGTGCTGCCCTCGATGCTGGAACGCGGGGAGGGGTACCTCCTGCACACCTGCTCGGCGGCGGGCCTGCTCACCGCCGTCGGCGACGCCCCCTACTCGGTGACGAAGCACGCCGCGGTGTCCTTCGCCGAGTGGCTGTCCATCACGTACGGCAGCCGCGGCATCAAGGTCAGCGCGCTGTGCCCGCAGGGCGTGGACACCCCGATGCTGCGGGAGGGCCTCGAGGCCGGCCACATCGGCGCCAGGGTGACCGCGGCCGGCGGCGCCGTGCTGTCCGCCGACGACGTGGCCGAGAGCGTCGTGGCCGGCCTCGACGCCGAGCGGTTCCTGATCCTGCCGCACCCGGAGGTGGCGCGGTACTACCTGCACCGCGCCACCGACACCGACCGCTGGCTCGCCGGCCTGCGCGACCTGCGCGACGCGCTGTCATGAGGCAGCCGGACGTGCTCCAGGCCGCCCTGGACGTGGTCGCGCCGTTCGCCCGCGGCCGCCAGGGCCGGGTGGTGGTGGGCATCTGCGGCCCGCCCGCGGCCGGCAAGTCCACCCTGTCCTCAGCGCTCGCCCAGGCCCTCCCGGATGTCCACATCGGACTGTCCAGTGTGGCCGTCCCCATGGACGGCTTCCACCTGTCCAACGTGGAGCTGGAGCGGCTCGGCCTGACCGACCGCAAGGGTGCGCCGGAGACCTTCGACTCGGCCGGCTTCGTGCACCTGCTGCGCCGCCTGCGGGCCGGCGAGGACCTCGTCTACGCCCCCGCCTACAGCCGCACCCTGCACGAGTCGATCGGCGGCGCCATCCCGGTGCCGTCCTCGGTGCGGGTCGTCGTGGTCGAGGGCAACTACCTGCTGCTGGAGCACGGCCCGTGGGCGTCGGTGCGCGACCTGCTCGACCTGGTCCTGTACCTCGACGCCCCCGACAACGTGCGCCAGGAGTCGCTGGTGCGCCGCCAGCTCGCGAAGGGCCTCGACCTGCCGGAGGCGCAGGACTGGGTCTTGCGCAGCGACGAGGCCAACGCCTCGGTGATCGCGGCCACCCGCAACCGCGCGGACCTCATCCTGACCCGCTGAACAGAACTACTTGCGCCAGCGCAGGGGGCGGGGGTCGAAGGTCCACAGCAGGCGGCGCCACCAGGGGCGGCGGGCCTTCAGGTCGGTCAGGTACGCCGTCGCCTGGGCCGTGGCCCGCGAGGCCTGCGGTTCGTCGAGGCGGGCGGCCTGGCCGGCGAAGGCGACCTCGTTGACCAGGCCGGCCAGGTCGTCGACCGGCGGGGCGGGCGGGCGGACGGCGCGGGGGCCGGCGTGGGCCCGCGGCTCGGCCGCCGTCGCCGCGTAGTGCGCGACCTCGGCCGCGCTCAGGTGGGGCGGGGCCGGGCGGCCGGCCTGGCGCAGGCCGAGCAGCACCTCGCGCCACGCCGCGTCGATGCGCACGGACGGGGGTCCCTCGGTGAGGCGGCGCCGGCGGCGCCGGGCGAGCACGACCGGTACCGCCGCGAAGAAACCGGCCACGAGCAGGAACGCGCCCGCGGCGGCCGAGGCGGCGACCAGCGCCGGGTTGCCCCCGGAACCGGGGGCGGCCGCGGCCGGCGGTGCGGGGGAGCGGGAGGCGGCGGCGCTGGCCACGTCCGACGGGGGCGGGACCGACGGCGGCGGGGGCTGGGAGGCCGGCGGCTTCGGGCGGAAGTCGTTCTCGACCGGGCGCTGGACCGTGTCGGACTTGGGCAGCGGGTCGAAGGCGACCCAGCCGAAGCCCTTGAACAGCACCTCCGGCCAGGCCAGGGCGTCGGCGCCGCGGACCGCCTTGTCGCCCTTGTGGGTCTGGAAGCCCACGGCCACCCGGGTCGGCAGGCCGGCCAGCCGGGCCAGCACCGCGAACGCCGCGGTGAACTGCTCCGACGTGCCCTTCTGCCCGCCGAGCTGCTTCGGGCCGAAGAGGAAGTGCTCGACGTTGGGGTAGGCGTGGCCGCTCGGGGCGTCGGCGACCAGCTTGTAGTGCTCCTCCAGCCACTGCTGGACGGCGAAGGCGCGCTGGTAGGGGTTGGAGACGCCCTCGTTGAGATGGGCCGAGAGCTGGGCGATCGAGTCGGGGACCTTGCCGGGCAGCGCGAGGAAGCGCGCGGCCTCCTGCGGCTCGGGGACGTCGGCGACGAAGAGGGCCTGGTCGTCGGGGCGGGGCTGCTGGCGGGAGGTGACGGTGTACGTCAGGCCCCGGCGCAGCTTGTCGTTGAGCGCGATGGTCCCGGTGCCGGCGTCGTAGGCGACCCGCACGCCCTCGACCCGCTGCGGGGTGGCGATGCCGGGCAGCAGGCGGCCGTCGAGCTCGTCGATGGTGATGGCCTGGGTGACCTCGGGGCCGTCGCCGTCGGGGCGGCCCAGGACGCGGCCGGCGTTGCGGTACACCGAGCCGATCCGCCACGTGATGCCGTCGTAGTCGCTGAGCACCGCCAGCCGGATCAGCGGCTCGGTCTCGGCCCCCGGGCCGGGCTGGACGACGGCGTCGAAGAGGTGCTGGTCCTTGTTGAGGTTCCAGCCGGACAGCCGGACGAGGGGGTTCTCGTCCAGGGCGTCCAGCTGTGGCGGAGTGACGTAGGCGCGCGGGTCGACCGGGGTGTCGCGGCCCTGGCCGGCCACGGCCGGGCCGAGCAGCTGGGAGAGCAGCACGATGACGGCCAGGCCGGCCGCCGCGCCGGCGCCGACCCGCAGGCCCAGGGTGCGCCGCTGCGGGGTGCTCAGCTCGTCGCCGGCGAAGTCGGGGCGGGAGCCGGCGATGAGGCCGAGGACCGCGAACGCCGCGTAGGCCAGCGGGATCCAGGTGGTGGCCCGGGCCGCGGTGGTGTCCGGGCCGACGAGGTAGAGCGCGCCGCCCAGCAGCGCCGTGGGCGGGGCATAGGAGAGCAGGACGCGGTGGTACCGCACCCCGACCTCCGCCGCCGCCAGCCCGGCGAGCCAGGTGGCGATGACGGGCAGCAGTACCGTGTCCGGCTGCGGCTCGATCGGGATGAGCGCGGTCAGCAGGCGCGGGATGCTGTTGCGCAGCGCCTCGCGGGCCACGTCGGGGACGGCGCCGGCGACCTGGCCGGCCCGCGCGGAGACGGCGACGGCGGCGAAGACCATGACGACCAGGCCGAGCACCGACGCCGGGGCGGCGGTGTGGCCGGGCAGGCGGCGCACGGCGACGCTGAGGAGCACGGAGCCGGCCGCGGCGCAGGTGGTGAGCAGCGGCAGCAGGGTGCCGTTGTAGATGGGGGCCAGGGCCAGGCCGGCCAGGACCAGCATGGCGAACAGGCTGGCGGGGACGAGCAGGCGCCTCACCATGCCTGGACCCCGTCCCAGGCGGCGGCGAACTCCTCGCCGGTGCGGGCGGCGAGCACGACGACCCGCTCGAGCGCTGGCCTGGTCTCCCCGAACACGGCCGCCACCAGCGTGGGGTAGGCGGACTTCAGCGGGCTGACGTGGCTGAGGTCGGGGTCGCCGGTGAGGTAGATCAGCGTGTCGCCGAGGCCGCGCAGAAGCTGTATCGGCTGCGATTGTTCGGATAACTCGGATTCGGCCAGGATGTCCAGATAGTCCCGCGTCGAGCGGCCCGCCGCGTGCGCGCCCGAGAGCAGGCGCAGGGCGATCGGCAGCTCCTCGCGAAACGCCGCCATGACCAGGGACGCCGCCGCCTCGCAGGCCGCCTCGAACAGTTCGGGATCCGGGTACGAGGCCCGGCGGTCGTCCAGCAGTACGACCAGGCGGGGAAGGCTGGTGTCCAGCTGCTCGCGCACCATGAGCTCGCCCACCTTGGCCGACGTGCGCCAGTGCACCCGGCGCAGCTCGTCGCCGACGACGTACTCCCGCAGCGTGTCGAACGTGATCGTGCCGTGCGGCACCTTGTCGTCGCGGCCGTCCAGGGAGCGCTGGACGCCGGTCGGCACCGCGTCGAGGCGGTGCACCCGCGGGTACACCCACACCTGCGCCGTCCCGCCGTAGCCGCGGGCGAGGAAGAGCAGGCCGAGCGGGTCGCGGCGCACCACGCGCAGCGGCCCGATCGCCACCACGCCGCGGCGGGCGGTCGGCACCTGGTACTGCGCCGTCGTCTCGCCGCCCGCCTTGAGCCGCAGCAGCGGCACCGGGATCGACACCGGCCCGCACCGGTCGTGCGCGACCAGCGTGGCCCCGCGCAGCCGGCTGGCGTTGCCGACCCGCAGCGTCACCGTGCTCGACTCGCCGCGCATGACCCGGTCCGGCTCCACGCCGCGCTCGACGGTCAGCCGGGGGCGCCACCAGACGTAGCCGGCCGCGAAGACCAGGGCGGCCACCGCGGCGGTGCCGAGCACGACGAGATGCGGGTAGCCGAAGACGAGCCCGACGCCGAGCAGCGCCACGGCGGCGGCCCCGAGGCCCACTCCGCGGGAGGTGGGACGCATCCGCTCAGGCCGCGGCCGGGGACGGCACGGGGACCGCCTCAAGCACCTGGCGCACGACGTCGCCCGGCGCCACCCCGCGCACCTGCGCGTCGGGCGAGAGCACGAGCCGGTGCGCGAAGACGGGCTCGGCGAGGGTCTTGATGTCCTCGGGCACCACGTAGCCGCGGCCGTCGGTGAGCGCGAAGGCGCTGGCCGCCCGGGTCAGCGCGATGACGCCGCGGGGGCTCACCCCGATGCGGACCTGCGGGTGCGAGCGGGTGGCGTTGGCGAGCTTCACGGCGTACCCCAGCAGCGGGTCGGCGATGTGCGCCCGCCGGGCCAGCTTCACCAGCTGCGCCACCGCCTGCGTGTCGGTGACCGGCTCCAGCGACTCCGGGGACCGCGAGACGGCGCCGCGCAGCACCTCGATCTCGACCGCCTCGGCGGGGTACCCGACGGCGAGCTTCATGATGAACCGGTCCAGCTGTGCCTCCGGCAGCCGGTACGTCCCGTCCATCTCGATCGGGTTCTGCGTCGCCACCACCAGGAACGGCCGCGGCACCCCGTGCCGCACGCCGTCGACGGTGACCGTGCGCTCCTCCATGACCTCCAGCAGCGCCGACTGCGTCTTCGGCGAGGCCCGGTTGATCTCGTCCGCGATGACGATGTTGGCGAACACCGGCCCCGGGTGGAACTCGAAGCCGCGGGTCGCCTGGTTGAAGATGGTCACCCCGGTGACGTCGGAGGGCAGCAGGTCGGGCGTGAACTGGATGCGCCGCCACTGGCCCTGCACGCTGGCCGCCATGGCCCGCGCGAGGGTGGTCTTGCCGACCCCGGGCACGTCCTCGAGCAGGACGTGCCCCTCGGCCAGCAGGGCGGTCAAGGTCAGCCGGACCACGTGCGGCTTGCCGAGCACGATCGTCTCGACGTTGTGCGCGAGCCGGCCGATCAGCTCGGCGGCCGCGCCGACCTCCTCGTGGCTCGGTGGACCGGAGACGGTGGTCAGTTCAGGCGCGATCACGGTGCTCCATCAGCATGGCTTCAGCGGCCCCGTGCCGCTGGGGAGATTGAACCAGGCGTAGGGGATGTAGTTCTCGCCCTTGAACTCGATCTTGATCCACTGGGTGCTCTGCTTGCCGCCGTACGGCGCCGCGTTGATCGACGTGCCGGTGTCGGTCTGGCAGATGGCGACCCAGCTCTCCCCGTCGAACGTGTCGCCGACCGAGGTGCCGTTCTGCGACGGGGTCTTGTACACCCAGATGCCGCCGTTCTTCGCGCCCCGGCCGCAGTAGCTCGCGACGGTGCAGACGACCGTGCCCTTGTACACCGGCGTGCTGATCGACCCGTTGCCGCTGGCCGTCATGCCGGCCGCGTTGGTGATCGAGACCGTGTAGGTGTACGCCGTGTTGGGCCACAGCCCGTTCATCGTCAGCGAGCCCGAGCAGGTGCCCTGCGTCCCGCCGACCCCGGCCACGTCGAGCCGGCAGGTGGCCGGCGCGCCGCCGCCGTCGGTGGCGGTGAAGTGGGCGGTGATCGAGTTGAGGGTGGCGGTGTCGGCCCCGTCGTCGACGGTCATCTTCGGCGCCGCGAGCGTGTCGGCGGCCCCGGACGCGGCCGGACCCATCCCGGCCTTGTTGATCGCCCGGACCTGCACGGTGACGTGCTCGGCGTCGTTGAACCCGCCGAACTCGTGGCTCAGCGCGGTGTCGACGTTCGTCTTGGTGCCGTTGACCGTGGCCTCGTAGCCGGTGATCGGCGCCCCGTTGTCCTGCGGCGCCTTCCAGGCCGCCACCACCGTGCCGCGCTTGGTGGCCACCGCCTTGACGGTGAACGAGCCGGGCGCCGTGGGCTTGTTGAACGGCACCACGGACGGGCTCAGCGGCGACTGGGCGGAGCTGGCCCCGATGTCGTTGATGGCGGCCACCTTGAAGGCGACCTGGGTGCCGTACGGCAGCTCCCCGGCCGGGACGCTGAGCGCCGGGCCGGCCGTCTCGTACGTCTTCGCCTCGGCCGACGACACGGTCGTCACCACGTACTTGGCGATCTTGTGGCCCTGCCCGTTGGCCGCCGGCCAGGACACCGCGACGGTGCCGTCCGGGTTGGCGGTCGCGGCCACGCTGGCCGGCGCGTCGGGCACCTCGCGGGTCGGCACCACGGGGTTGGCCGCCTTCTTCGGCCCGTTGCCCTTGGCGTTGACCGCGTAGACCGTGAACTTGTACGTCTGCCCGTTGGTCAGTCCCGCGATGTCCAGGGCGCGCAGGCTCCCGCCGACCTCGTGCGGCGGCTGCCCGTCGCCCTCGACCACGTACTTCGTCACCGTGGCGCCGTTGGGCGGGGCGGCCGTCCAGGTCACCCGGGCCACCCCGTCGCCGGCCACCGCGGTGACCCGGCCCGGCGCGCCGGGCGGCCCGACCGGCGGCTTGGCCGGCGGCGGGGGCGGCGGGGCGGGCGGCGCGTCGCCGCCGAGGACGTCGTTGGCGTACTTGTCCACGGTCATCACGTGGTTCTTGCTGTCCACGACCCGGGCCGTGGAGCCGCCGGGCGCGTTGATGAACATGCGGTCCTCGCGGACCTCGAGCTCCAGCGGCTTGCCGCCGGCCTGGATGCGGATCGGCTCGAGCGCCTTGCCCTGCCCGTCGAGCACGTAGACGGTGCCGGTGGCGTCGTCGGCGCAGTAGAGCCGGCCGGACCAGGCCACGCACGGCTGCAGCTTCGGGCTGTCGCCCGGCACCGCGAAGTCGGTCACCTTGTCGTTGGCGACCACGTAGACGTGCGCGCCGTCGACCACGGTGACCGGCACGTCGGCGCCGACCGTGCGGCCGGGCATCGCGCCCTCGCCCCCGAGCTTCAGCGGCACCTTCTTCACGTTGTCGCCGCGCAGGGTGGTCAGCGTGGTGGCGGTCTTGTCCAGCACGGCCACCCCGGAGTCCAGGATGGACAGCGCCAAGTCGTGGCTGGGGTCGGCGACGCCCACCGTCCTGACCTTGACCGGGTCGCCGGTGAACCCGCCGCCCTGGCCCCCTTGGCTGGGCTGGCCGCCCGGGGAGGGCTTCTTGGCGGGGGCCGGCTCGATGGCCACGACGGTGCCCTCGGACGGCACCAGCAGCCAGAGCTTGCCGCTGTCGTCGAACGCACCGCCGGAGATGCCCGGCGGGAAGCTCAGCGTCTCGCCGACCGGCAGCAGGGTGGCCGGGTCGAGCTGGCGGACCTGCCCCTGCACGGTGTCGACCACGAACGCCGTGTCGTCGTGCACGGCCACGGTCACGCCCAGCCCGGGCGTGGTCTGCGTGGTGGCGCCGAGGCTCAGGCTGGACAGGTCGAGCACGCTGATCTTGCCGGTGCTGAGGTCCCGCAGGATGACGAACCGGTCGCTCTGGGTCACCTGCATCGTGTGCCCCTGCGTATCGGTGATCTTCGTGCGCGTGTCGACCTTGCCGGTGACGCCGTTGACCCGGGCCATCTCGCCCTTGTCGGCGCTCCACATCCAGGCGCTGACGTCGAAGCTCGCCACCGCGTGGTTGGCCGCGCCGGTGCCGAACAACGTCAGGCCGAGCACCGCGAGCAGTGCCACGACGGTGGCGAGCGTTACCACCCCGCCGCTCTTGCGTGAGCGCAGGTTCAGACGCATTTCCTCACCATCCCGGCCCCCTCCGGCGAAACCGGCGCCCATCATATTCCCGTCGATGGGTGCGGGATACCCGGGCGTGCTCTCGGCTACGTGTTACTTACGCTTGGTGCAGGCAAGTTACTTACGCTCGGTTCAGGCAGGTTACTTTCGCTTGGTGCAGACGAGATCTGAGAGCTGTACGTCCTGGGTGCCGTAGACGGCGGCCACGGTGAAGCAGTACTCGAGCTTCGGGTTCAGGCCGCTGATGGTGTACTTCGTGGTGCCCGCCGGCAGCCCCTGCAACTGCCGCATCACGCCCTGACTGCCGCCGGCCACGACGAACGGGGCGTTCCCATCCGACGGGTCCTTCCAGGTGAGCGTGACGCTCGTCGAGTTGTCCTTCAGCCCGAGGCTCCCCGGCGCGCGCGGGTTGCCGGGCGACCCGGGCGACCCGGCCGACGGCGCCGGGGTCGGCGTGGCCGAGCCGGCCGGCGGCGCCTGCGTGGCCGGCGGGTCGGCGACGTCGTTGCCGTTGCTCGCCGCGAAGAACGCGATGCCGGCCGCGATCCCGCCGCCGAGCACCGCCACGATCACGATGACGAGGATCGCGATCATCGGCGACGAGCGGCGCTTCGGGGCCTCGCCGACCGGCAGCGGTGGCGCGGTCGCCGAGCTGGGCGCGGGCGCGACCTGCCAGTTCGGGCCGGAGAGCGGCTCGTAGTCGGCCCGCTGCAGCACGCCGGGCGCGGCCCGCTGCCACGGCGCGGGCTGGTAGTCGTCCTCCGGTGCCTCCGGGGCCGCCTGGATGTCCTGCAGGGACATCGTCGGCTGGTCGTCCTCGTCCCGTGGCTCCGGCCGGTAGATCGGCCGCTGCTCGGCGGGCGGTGCCTGGGGCGTCGGCGCGTGCGACGGTGGCGGCGCTTGGGGTGCTGGTGCGACGTGCGACGGCGGCAGCGCTTGGTGCGACGGCGGCGGGCTCACCGGGTCGAAGGTCGGCGGCGGGGGCGCCGGGACGTGGGCTATGCCCTCCGGCTCGGGCAGGCCGAGGTACTGCCGGGCGGCCCGCACGCTCGGATGCCCCTCGCCGAGCGCGGCCGGACCGAGCTTGGCCAGCTGCCCGTAGCGCCGCTTGGCCTCGAACACGTTGCCCAGCTCGTCGGCGATGCGGGCCAGCTCGTAGGACAGCCCGAGCATGACCGCGTGCCCGTCGCCCAGCCGGTGGTACCCGGCGGCCAGCCCCTCCTCCAGCACCCGGCGCGCGTCGGCCAGCTCGCCCAGCTCGACGTGGTACCGCGCGAGCTGCCCGGTCGCGGCCAGCACGTCCGGGTCGTCGGACCCGAGCGTCGCCGCCGCCGCGTCGAGCGCCTGGTCGAGCAGTGCCAGCGCGCCCCGCTGATCGCCGTGCGCGGCGATCGCCCGGGCGCCCTGCACGGCGTTGGCCAACTGGGCGGACGAAGACACGCGGATACTGTGCCCTGTCCCGCCGCCCGCCGCCACCCGGTGGGGCACGGATCCCATCGGTTGCCCGCGCGGTGGCCGCTGTTCGCTTCCGCGATCGATACTTGTCCGATGGCGAGAGAGGGTGGTTTCCAGGGGTCGTTGCAACACGGCGTTTCAGTTGGTGGTGAGGAACTGGGCGAGGCGTTCGGCTGGGGTGTCCCAGCCGAGGGTTTGGC
>NZ_JBFAZW010000083.1:0-48993 GCF_040682015.1 Dactylosporangium sp. NPDC051485 | reverse complement strand
GGCGCGGGCGCAAGGCGCGAGGCGCTGGCGCGGGCGCAAGGCGCGAGACGCGGGCGCGGGCACGAGACGCGGGCGCAAGGCACGAGACGCGGGCGCGGGCACGAGACGCGGACAAAAACCGCAGGCCCGCGGCGCGGACGCGGGTCAGAGCGCCAGCAGGCGGGCGATCGCGTGGCGGGGCAGGTCGAGCAGGCGGGCGTCGAGGTGGTCCGGGCCGATCGCCGCATCCGCGCGGGCCTGCGCCTCCACCCGCGACAGGGAAGGATCGGCCCGCAGGAGGGCCTCCCGCAGCACGTTGCCGAGCTTGCCGTGGGCGTGGGTCAGCAGCCACTCGGCCGCGGCCGGACCCCCCGAGCGGCGCACCGCCTCAACGGTCGCCTCGCGCGGGCCCGGGTGGCTGCGCCGCAGCCGCAGGTCGTACTTCGCCGCGACCAGCGAACGCAGGGCGACCTGGGCGGGCTCGTCGCGCAGGTCCGGATGGTTGTTCGGCACCAGGAGGCGCACGGACGGCGCGTTGAGGGCGAGGAGTACCCGGGCGAGCCAGGGGCCGGGGTCGGCGGAGAGATCGACCGTGACCTCCTCGGCGTGGAGCGGCCCCCCGCCCAGGATCCGGGCCGGCCCGGTCCGCGCCGCGCCCTCCAGCGACTGGCTGCCGTGGGTGTAGATGTTGGCCGCGCCGGCCAGCCGGTCCAGGCGCCGGTCCAGGATCTGCCAGGCGTGCGGGGTGGGGCGGCAGACGTACAGGTCGCTGGCGCTGCCCACGGCCTGGGCGCCGTGGTAGCGGTTGAAGGCCGGCAGCATCGCCTCGATGACGAGGTCCAGGTCGAGCACCGCGCGCTGGACCTTGAGGCCCAGCGCCGGGGTGAGCGGGCTGAAGCCGTAGGCCATGACCAGCCGCCCGTTGTCCCGGTCGCGCAGCGCCTGCGCGCCGCGGCCGAGGAAGAGCTGCACACCCTCCGGGGTGTACGGCGGATCGGTGAAGATCAGGTCGGCGCTCCCGGCCACCGCCGGCGGCAGGCCGAAGCGCAGGTCGGCGTGCAGGCATGCGATGCCGGCCCGCTGGGCGTCGATGTAGGCCAGGAGGCGCTCGTCGACGTCGACCACGGTGATGGCCACGTCCGGGCAGGCGCGGCGCACGGCGAGGGAGGTCAGGTCGTGGTCGCCGATGCAGACCAGGCGGGCGCCGGCCAGGTCGTAGGTGGTGGCGAGCCACTCGGCCCGGCGCTGGGCGGTGTCGGCGGTCGCCGAGACGTGGTCGAGCTCGCGGTCCGCGGCGGGGGCGCCGGCGATCAGCTCGGCCATGCCGGTGACCCGCGGGCGGTGCTCCAGCGCCGACAGGGAGAAGCATTCGCGGTACGCCTGGCGCACCGGCTCCCGCAGCGAGAACCGCCCGGCGTCGCGGTCGAGGTCGGTGCCGGCCGCGCGCAGGAGCGCCTCGGCGGTGCGGCGCGGGACGGCGAAGTCGCGGACGAGGTCCTCCAGGGTGGCGGGGCCCTCGACCAGCCGGGCGACGACCTCACGCAACCGGCGGCCCGCAATACCTGATGCCGAGACGACGGCGGCGACCGCCCCGAGCGACTCGGCTTCCACGTGCGCACCCTAACATTGACGCGAATGCCAGTGAAAAGTAGACAAGGAGTAGCGACATTTGGGCCCGTTGATCTACGGAGCGCGAGATTTCTGGCATGTTTCAGCCCCTCAAGTACAGGGTGGGGGCGAGGGTCTCCCTGAGGGCATCGACCCTTGTCCAAGTCTTCCTCGATGTGTGATCGTCCTCGCATCGCTGCGAGTCGATGAAGACGGCAGGCCGGCACCACGGCGCGCGCGCCGGCCATCCAGACGCTTCGACGAGCGCGTGTCTCCACTGGTTCCGGCGCACCCCGTCACACATTCCCCGGTGGGGCGCGTCGTTGCTGAAAGAAGGCACCCTTGAAGCTCTCTCCACGGTTCGCTACAGCGGCCGGCGTGTTCGCGGTCGGGCTGGTAACAGCCGGCACCGCCGCGGCAGTGCAAGCGTCAGCGTCACCCCCATCACCGGCCCCGGGCCTCGAGGTCTCCAACGCCACCGCCGCACGATCGGTCGACTCGTTCGTCAAGAGCAAGCCGAGCGTGCTGCAGCCCAGCTCCGACGAGGCCTACGTGCAGAAGTCGGTCACGGCGTCGGGCAGCGCGAAGTACATCGCGTACGAGCGCACCTACAAGGGCCTGCAGGTCCGCGGCGGCGACTTCGTCGTCGTCACCGACAAGGCCGGCGCGACCAGGTACACGTCGGTGGCGCAGACCAAGGCGATCGGCAGCCTCTCGACCACGCCCTCGATCAGCGCGTCGGCGGCCGAGGCGATCGCTCGCCAGCAGTTGACCACCGTCAAGAACGTCGAGGGCACGCAGCTGGTCGTGTACACCCTCGACGGGGCGGCCAAGCTGGCGTACGAGACCACGCTCAACGGTTTCGGCAAGGAAGGCATCAGCCGTCTCAGCGTGGACGTCGACGCCAAGACCGGCGCGCTGCTCGGCACCACCGAGCACGTCGTGGACGGCACCGGCACGGGCTGGAGCAACGGCTCGGTCACGCTGAACACGACCCACTCGGGCACGACGTACAGCATGAAGGACCCGACCATCACGAGTCTTTCCTGCCAGAACGCGGCGAACAACACCACGTTCTCCGGCCCCGACGACGTGTGGGGCAACGGCTCCGGCACCGACCGGGAGACCGGCTGCGTCGACGCGCTCTACGTGGCGCAGACCGAGATCTCGATGCTGTCCTCGTGGCTCGGCCGCAACTCGTTCGACGGCAGCGGTGGCGCCTGGCCGCTGCGCGTGGGCCTCGCCGACGAAAACGCGTACTACGACGGCACCCAGGTCCAGATCGGGCACAACTCCGCCAACCAGTGGATCGCCTCGGCCGACGTGGTCGGCCACGAGAACGGCCACGGTATCGACGATCACACGCCGGGCGGTATCTCTGGTGGCAACACCCAGGAGTTCGTCGCGGACACGTTCGGCGCGGCCACCGAGTGGTTCGCGAACAACCCGAACGACCCGCCGGACTTCCTGGTCGGCGAGCAGATCAACCTCGTCGGCAGCGGCCCGATCCGCAACATGTACAACCCGTCGGCCCTCGGCGACGACAACTGCTACTCCAGCAGCATCCCGTCGGAGGAGGTGCACGCGGCCGCCGGCCCCGGCAACCACTGGTTCTACCTGCTGTCGCAGGGCACCAGCGGCAACGGCCAGCCGGCCAGCTCCACCTGCAACAACAGCACGGTGACGGGCCTCGGCATCCAGACCGCGATCAAGATCATGTACAACGCGATGCTCATGAAGACGTCGTCGTCGTCGTACCTGAAGTACCGCACCTGGACGCTGACCGCGGCGAAGAACCTGTTCCCGGGCAGCTGCACCGAGTTCAACACGGTCAAGGCCGCGTGGGACGCGGTGTCGGTGCCGGCCCAGTCGGCCGACCCGACCTGCACCGGTGGCACCACGCCGCCGCCCACCTCGTCGAGCCCGCCGTCCTCGCCGCCGACCGGCGGCTGCTCGGGCCAGAAGCTGGCCAACCCCGGCTTCGAGTCCGGTACCTCCTCGTGGGCCGGCAACACCGGCACCATCGGGCAGTGGGCCGCCTCGGGCCAGGCCGCGCACGGCGGCACGTACAGCGCCTGGCTCGACGGCTACGGCAGCACCCACACCGAGGCGATCAACCAATCGGTGACCATCCCGGCCGGATGTAACGCGACGCTCACGTTCTACGTGCACGTCGACTCGGCCGAGACGACCACCACGGTCCAGTACGACAAGCTGACCATCACGGCCGGCACGACCACACTGGGCACGCTGTCCAACCTCAACAAGGGCTCCGGCTACCAGCTCAAGAGCTTCAGCCTGAACGCCTTCGCGGGCCAGACGGTGAACATCAAGTTCAGCGGCACCGAGGACTCCTCGCTGCAGACCTCGTTCGTCATCGACGACACGGCCGTCACGCTGAGCTAGCACCACCGCACGTCGGAGGGGCCCGGGTCGCGCGTCGCCCGGGCCCTTTCCGTGCGCGTCAGACGGCGACCGCGATCCCGATCACCGGCGGCCGGCGCAGGCGCAGCACGCGGGTGAAGAAGTTCCCGGCCCGGGACATGAAGTACTTGCGGGCGATGTACTCCCGCGCCCGGGCGGTGCCGGCCTCGTCGAGCAGCCGGGCGGTGCCGGTGGCGGTGGGGGCGCCCGGCGCGATCTTCCCGCGGACGTTGCACACGGTCACGCCGACCCGGCTGTCGTTGCGGATGCGCCGGACCTTCCAGGCATCGGCGCCGGACACGATGAACAGCTCCCCGTCGTGCACCGCGTGCCACACGGGGGTGGCGACGGTGGTGCCGTTCTTGCGATAGGTGGTCAGGCTGACGTAGCTCGCCCGCCCAAAGTCCTCGAGGACGCTCATATACTCAGCGTACGTCGCGGAAGATCATCGCCCGTTCGGCTGGTCGCCCCCGGCCGAACGGATCGGCCTCAACGGCGTGGCCTCCCTCGAAACCGGCGCCTGCCCGTACGCTCAGCCCGGCGCCCATTCCGCGGCGCGCACGATCAGGGGAGGGTCCCGCATCCTGGAGTTCCGCATCCTCGGCCCGCTCGAGGTCGACGGGCCCGCCGGCCCGGTCGACACCGGCACCCCGAAGCAGCGGGCCGTGCTCGCCATGCTGGCCGTCCAGCCCGGCCGCATCGTCTCCGTGCAGCGGCTCATCGACGAGCTGTGGGCCGAGGAGCCGCCCGAGCGCGCCATCTCCTCGTTGCAGGCCTACGTCTCGCGGCTGCGCCGGGCCCTGGAGCCGGACCGCACCTCGCGCGACCGCTCCGCCGTGCTGGTCAGCCGCGCCCCGGGCTACCTGCTGCAGGTGCCGGCCGAGTCGGTGGACGCGGCCCGGTTCGCCGCGGCGGTCGAGCGCGCCTCGGCGGACCTGGCCGCCGACCCGTCCGCCGCGCTGCACATCCTGGCCGCGGCCCTGGAGCTGTGGCGGGGCGATCCGCTGCCGGAGCTCGGCGACTCGCCCCTGGCCCGGGCCGAGCGGGGCCGCCTGGTGGAGCTGCGCCTGAGCGCGGTCGAGCGGCACGCCGAGGCGCTGCTGTCCCTCGGCCGCGCTTCCGAGGTGGTGTACCGCACGGAGACCGCCCTCGCCGAGGCGCCCTACCGCGAACGGCTCTGGGCCCTGCTCATGCTGGCCCTGTACCGCAGCGGCCGGCAGGCCGACGCGATGGCCGCCTACGCGCGCGCCCGCACCGGGCTGATCGACGAGCTGGGCATCGAGCCCGGCCCGGAGCTGCAGCAGCTGGCGGGCGACATCCTGCGCCAGGCCTCGCACCTGTCCGCCCCCGCCCCCTCCCAGCCTGCCACCGCCTCTTCGGCCGCCGCCCCGTCGGTCACCATTCCTTCAACCACCACTCCTTCGACAACCACCCCTTCGGCCGCCGCCGACATTCCGGAAATGTCCGGCGCGCAGTCCCCCGTCCCGGACATTGCCGAGGTGCCCGAAGGGCTCGTGGGGCGCGACGAGGAGCTGCGGACCGTGGACCGGCTGCTCGCCGAGGTGGCCGCCGGGCGGGGCCGCCTGCTGCTCGTCTCCGGCAGCCCCGGCATCGGCAAGTCCGCCCTCCTGCGCGAGGTCGCCACCCGCGCGCACGGCCGGGCCCTGGTCGGCACCGGCACCGGCGTGGACGGGGAGGCGCCGCCGGTCTTCCTGCCGTGGGCCCAGATCCTGCGCGAAATCGCCGCGGCCGAGGGCGCCGCCGAGGCGCTGGCCGCGGCGTTCGCCCCGTACGGCAACCTGCCCGCCGTGCTCGACCCCACGCTGGGCGACACGCTGCCGCTGCCGGCCGCCGAGCGCCTCAGCGATCCGGAGATGGCCCGGTCCCGGCTCTTCCAGGGCATCGTCGACGGCCTGGGCCGGCTCGCCGCCCACGCGCCGCTGGTCCTCGTCCTCGACGACGCGCACTGGCTCGACGCCCCCTCCACGGTGCTGCTGACGATGTTCGCCAAGGCGCTGCGGCGCAGCCGGGTGCTGCTGGCCGTCGGGTACCGCGAGGCCGAACTCGCCCCCGAGGCGCCCCTGGCCGGCGTCCTGGCCGAGCTGGTCGCCGACCCCGCCGCGCAACGCCTGCCGCTGGCCGGCCTCGGCGTCGAGGCCATCGCGGCGCTCGCCCGCTCGGTCACCGGCGGGGACGTGCCGGCGGAGACGGTCGAGATGCTCGCCGACCGCACCGGCGGCAACCCGTTCTTCGTGGTCGAGCTGCTGCGGGTGCTCGTGGCCGAGCGCACCCTGTCGCCCGAGCACGTGCCGGTGCGCGTCCAGGAGGTGGTCCGCCGCCGCCTGGCCAAGCTCCCCGGTCAGGTCAACGCGGTGCTCGCGGTCGCGTCGGTGCTGGGGCGCGATGTCGCCGTACCGGTGCTGCGGGAAGTCGTGCAGATCGACGAGCTGGACCTGTTCGACACGCTCGACACGGCCGTGGTCGCCGGGCTGCTGACCGCCACCGACGACCCCGGCCTGCTGCGGTTCTCGCACGACCTGGTGCGCCAGACCGCCTATCTGGACCAGGGGCCGCTGCGCCGGGCCCGGCTGCACGCCCGGGCCGCCCAGGCGCTGCGCGACACCGGCCTGGGCACGGCCGCCACGCTGGCCGGGCACCTGCGCGAGGCGCTGCCGGTGCTGACGCCCTACGACGTGGCCCCCGCGCTGGCCCTGGCCGCCCGCGAGGCCTACGAGCGCACCGCGCACGAGCAGGCCGCGGCGCTGCTGCAGGAGGCCCTCGGCCTGCTGCACCGCGCGCCGGCCGGGGAGCGGCGCGACGTCGCCGAGCTCGACCTGCGCATCCGGCTCGCCTACATGCGCCAGGCCACGGACGGCTACCTCGCCTCCGGCGTCGCCGAGGAGTACGCCGCGATGGAGCCGCTGCTGCTGCGGCTGCGCGGCCGGCCGGTGCTGGACGTGCTGCCGGCGCTGTGGGGGTACGCCAGCTTCCACACCGCCGCGGGTGACGTGCAGCGCGCCGTCGCGATCGCCCGCTCGCCCGCCGCGCAAGGGGCCGACGACCCGTGGGCGGCGCTGGTGGCCGAGGTGCACGAGGGCCACGCCGCGCTGACCGTGCTCGACCTGCCCCGCGCGCACCAGTGCTTCACCACGGCCCTCGCCGCGCTGCCCGGCGGCGAGCAGCCGATCTTCCCCATCGTCAACTGGGACCCGATCATCGGCGCGCACGCGCCGGCCGCCATCGCCTCCGGGCTGCTCGGCGACGACGCCGCGGCCCAGGCGCACCTGCGCGCGGCCCGGGAGCGGGCGGCCCGGGTCGGCGAGCTGTTCCTGGACATGTACGTCGCGCACTTCGTGGCGGTCGTGGCCGCGGACCGCGACGATCCCGGTGCGGCGGCCGAGGCCGCCCGCGCCACCCTGGCGCTGGCGGAGCGGGGTGGGCACGCGGAGTACCGCAGCCTGGCAAGTCTGGTCCTGGGCTGGGCGGAGGTGCGCACTGGCGGGCCGGACGGTCTCGCCCGGATGGCCGCCGCCCGCGAGCACCTGGGCCCGGCGATGCGGCGCTTCGGCCGGCTCGAGGCGCTCTACGCCGACGCGCTGCTCACCCTGGACCGGCGCGCGGAGGCGGCCGAGGTGGCGGGCGCGGCGCTGGAGCTGGGGCTGCCCGGGCAGAGCGGGTTCTCCGAGCCCGACCTGCGCCGCATCCGCGCCCTCGCGCTGGGCGACACCGGCGGCGCCCGCGCGGCACTGGAGCGCGCCCGGGCGCTGGGGCACGCCTACGCCACCGCGCGGGCCGAGGCCGCCGTCAGCGCGCTGGAGTAGCCAGCACCCGCTCGTAGACCGACAGGGCGAGCCGGCGTACGCGCCGAGATCTCCACCCGCTGACGCACCGGTTTCCACCCGTGGGTGGCGGTGCCGGAAGGGCCCGATCCCTAGCGTCTTCGGCATGAACCTCACCACCGCGCTGATCGTCCTCGCCGTCATCGTCCTGCTCATGATCCGCCGGTACGCCGGCGAGCCGCTCGAGGCCCGGCGCCTGGTCGTGCCGCCGCTGATCCTGATCGCGCTCGGCGGCCTCGCCCTGTCGAAGATCGACTTCACGGCCGCCGGCCACCACGCGGTGATCGACGGCGTGGTGCTCGGCGCCAGCGCGCTCGTCGCCGTCCTCGGCGGCATCGTGCGCGGCCTGACCGTGAAGGTCTTCGTGCAGCACGGCCACGTGTGGTACCGCTACACGCTCCTCACCATCGCGATCTGGGCCGGCCTGATCGTGCTGCGCATCGGCCAGTCGCTGGCCGGCCACGCGCTCGGCGCCGACTCCGACGTGCTGTCCGCCGGTGTGGCCTTGGTCGCGGGCCTGAGCTTCCTCGGCGAGGCCGCGATCGTCGGCCGCCGGGCGATCGCCACCGGCGCCCCCTTCGCCCCGCGCGGCGCGCGCAAGGCGGCCCGGTCGGGCGCCGGCCTCGGCCAGTGACCGCCGGGGCGGCCGCTGCGGCGATGCCCCAGACTGAGGGGATGTACCACGTGACCGACCGTCAGATCGCGCGCTGGCGCCAGCTGCGCAGCGTCATCTTCCTGGTGATCCTGACGGTCGCGATCTTCCAGGACGAGCCCCGGCCGGGCCTCTCCGGCCGGGGCCTGGCCCTGCTCGCGGGCGTGGCCGTCGGCGCGGCGGCCTGGCTCGCGATGACCGTCCGCCTCGGCCCGCGGCTGCAGCCGTGGGCCACCGGCATCTGCATGGCGACCGGCGTCTTCATGACCGCGGCCCGCCCGGGCGGCTACGGCGCCTGCTACGCCCTCGCCGCCGTGGTCACCGCCACCGCCTCGCTGCCGCTCGTCCAGGCGGCGATCCAGACCGGCGTGGCCACCGCCGCGCTCGCCGTCACCCACGCGCTGGTCGGCACCCCGCTGGAGGCCATCGTCATCTGGGCCGGCGCCCTGCTGGTGATCCTGCTGCTCGGCACCATCCGGCGCGAGCGCGAGGCGCGGGCCGAGCAGGACAAGGCCCTGGCCGGCGAGCAGGCGCGCACTGCCGCCCTGGCCGAGCGGGCCCGCCTGGCCCGCGAGATCCACGACGTGCTGGCCCACTCGCTGTCGGCCCTGTCGGTGCAGCTGGAGACCGCCGCCGCGCTGCTGGAGCGCGACCGCGCGGCCGACGCCGCCGTCATCGTGGACAAGGCCGGGCGCCTGGCCCGCGACGGCCTCACCGAGACGCGCCGGGCGGTCAGCGCGCTGCGCGGCGACCCGGTCCCGCTGCCCGAGCTGGTCGGCGAGCTCGCCGCCGGCTACCGCACCGACCTGGACGCCCCGGCGACGTTCGCCGTCGACGGCGACCCGCGCGAGCTGACCCCGGAGGCCGGCCTGGCCCTCTTCCGCGGCGCGCAGGAGGCCCTGACCAACGTGCGCAAGCACGCACCGGGCAGCGCCGTGCAGCTGCGGCTGGAGTACCTGCCCGAGGCGGTCCGCCTGACCGTGCGCAACCACGGCCCGGCCGGCCCGCCCACCACCGGGCTGTCCTCCGGCTACGGCCTGACCGGCCTGCGCGAGCGGGCGGAGCTCGCCGGCGGCACGGTCGAGGCCGGGCCGTACGCCGACGGGTGGCTGGTGGATGTGAAGATGCCCGCATGACGATCCGGGTAGTCGTGGCCGACGACCAGACCGCCGTCCGCGAGGGCCTCGCCGTGATGCTGGGCCTGCTCGACGACGTGGAGGTGGTCGGCGAGGCGGCCGACGGCGAGCAGGCGCTGGATCTCGTGGCCCGCGAGCACCCGGACGTCGTCCTGATGGACCTGCGCATGCCCCGGCGCGACGGGGTCGAGGCGACGGGCCTCATCCGCGCCCGGCACCCGCAGACCCGCGTCGTCGTGCTGACCACGTACGCCGACGACGAACACATCCTGGCCGCGCTGCGGGCGGGGGCGCTGGGGTACCTCACCAAGGACGCCGGCCGCGTCCAGATCGCCCAGGCCGTGCGCGCCGCCGCGGCCGGGCAGTCGGTGCTGGACGCCCAGGTGCAGCAGCGCCTCCTGGCCGCCGCCGTGCAGGCCCAGCCGCCGGCCCCCACTCCGGTCGCCGGGGCGGGTCCCCTGCCCGACGGCCTGACCGCGCGGGAGGCGGAGGTGCTCGGCCTGATCGCCGAGGGCCTGTCCAACCGCGAGATCGCCGAGCGCCTGTTCGTCACCGAGGTCACGGTCAAGTCGCACGTGAACCGCCTCTTCGCCAAGACCGGCGTCCGCGACCGCGCCCAGGCCGTGCGCTACGCCTACGAGCACGGCCTCGCGTCCTGATCGGCCCTTCCCTTCGCCGCACGGGCCGGGCCCGAGCACGGCCTCGAGGCCTTCCCGCCAGCTCAGTGCGGCACCTCGCCCGCGGGCCGGGCCCCAGCACGGCCTCGCGTCCTGATCAGGCCTTCCCCGCCAGCCCGTGCAGCACCTCGCCCGCGGGCCGGGCCTGCCCGTGCGGGAACCCGGTGCCGGCCCACAGATGGACCCGATCGGCGTCCCCCGCCGCGGCCGCCGCCCGGCGCAGCGGCGTCGTGAGGTGATGCAACGCCGGGTACCCGACGGGCGCATGCGCATGGTGCCGCTCGACGAACCCGTTGCGAATGGCCCGCGCCGGACGCCCGCTGAACGCCCGGGTCAGGATCGTGCCCGCGGCGGGCCGCTCGGCCAGCGCCGCCTTGTGCACGGCCGACGCCCCGCTCTCGTCCGCCCGCAGCAGCGCCGTGCCCACCATGACCGCCTCCGCCCCGGCCCCGAGCGCCGCCGCCACGTCGTCCGCGGTCCCCACTCCCCCGGCCCCGACCAGCGGCAGCCGCACCGCGCCCGCCACTTCCCTCAGGAGCTGCGGCAGCGGTACCTCCCGGGGCCACACGTCCGGCGTGAAGGTCGCCGAGTGCCCCCCGGCCGCCGCCGCCTGCACGACGAGCCCGTCCACCCCGGCCGCGGCCGCCGCCCGCGCCTCCGCCGGCGTGGTCACCGTCTGCAGCACGAGCACCCCTTGCCGGCGCAGCCGCGCGACCGCGTCCCCCGGCGGCAGCCCGAACGTGAACGACACCACCGGCACCGGGTCCCCCAGCAGCAGCTCGAGCTTGTCGCCCCAGCGGTCGTCGTCCTCGACGGGCTCGGCCAGGCCGAGATCCAGCCCGTAGGGCTCACATTCGGCGCGCAGCCGCTCGGCGTACCGCCGGAACTCCCCCGCCTCGACCGGCACCGAGTTCGGCGCGAACACGTTGACCCCGAACGCCGCCGCCCCGCCCTCGCGCACGGCCCTGATCTGCGCCCCGAGGTCCTCGGCGGTGCGGTAACCGCCGGCGAGGAACCCGAGCGCCCCGGCGCGGGCGGCCGCCCCGACGAGCGCGGGCGTGCTCGCCCCACCGGCCATCGGCGCCGCCACGACCGGCCCTTCGATCCCGAGCTCCGCGAACAGTCCACTCATACCGTCGATCCTGCCTCAGGCCGCGCGCGTCCGGGCCTGTGCGGCTCACCCGGTCCGGACCGAAATACCGGGCGTGCCCCGACATTTCGGATTTGGGCGGCGACGGTGCGCGCGACCTGCTCGACGCCCGTGGTCCCGGCTCCCCTAACGCGTCGCGCGGGCGACGGCGGCGGCCAGCTGGGGCTCCGTGATGAGCTCCTCGTGAGTGCCGGCGGCGCCGCAGGCGAAGGCGCCGGAGACCGCGCCGGCCAGGGCGCACTCCGGCAGCGGGCGGCCGCGCAGCCAGCGGCTCATGAACGCGGTGCTGTACGCGTCGCCGGCGCCGTTGCTGTCCACGACCGGCCGCTCCGGGCGGGCGATCGGGAAGCGCAGCACGTCCTCGCCCCGGCGGGCCAGCACGCGGCTGCCGGCCTCCCCCTCGGTGGCCACCACGATCGACGCCCGGCCCTCGGTGACGATGCGGCGCATGATGTCCTCGATGCGGTCCGGGGCCGCCGCCGAGGACAGGAAGACCACGTCGGCCTCGCCGGCCAGGGACCAGCCCCACTCGTCGGCGCCGTCCCAGGCGTGGATGTCGGTCGAGGTGGAGATGCCCAGCTCGCGGGCGGCCGCCCAGACGGCCGGGGTCTGGGTGGTGGCGACGTGCACGTGCGCGGCCCGCTCCAGCAGCGGCAGGTAGGAGTCCTCCGGCATGAGCGTGCCCGCCGGGTGGCGGCCGTCGAAGAAGGAGAAGCGGCGGCCGGCCGCGTCGACCAGGTTGATGCTGCGCGGGGTGCCGTTCGGGGCGGGGCAGGCCACGAAGTTCAGGCCGGCGGCGGCGTACCGGGCCCGGATCAGCTCGCCCTGCGGGTCGTCGCCGACGAGCGCGGCGAACTTGGTGCGCAGACCCAGGGCGCTGAAGCCCAGCGCCACGCCGTTGCCCGAGTGGCCGACGTAGTCGCCGACGCCGCTGACGGGGAGGTAGTCGCCGGACGGAATGCTCAGCTCGGGCACGCGGACGATGGTGTCCACGCCGACGCCGCCCAAGACCAACACATCGAAGTCTGCCATGCGCGGCAGCATAGACGGCGCGGCTGGACATCGAGGGGCATGATAGACGTAGCTCCAAACCGCCAGAAGGTAGCTCCAAAACCGCCAGAAGGTACTTCCAACCCGCCAGGAGGTGCGCCGCCGGCATGGGCGAAACGGGCGACCGGACAACCAACGGCAACGGCCGCGAATCGGCCCGGCCACTCGTATCGGTGCTCGTCGCGCTGTTCACCGGGGCGGGCATCGCGCTGCAGCAGCTGTCGACCGGGCAGCCGGCGTCCCTGGGGCGCTGGGCGATGCTCGTGGTCGGCTCGGCCATCGGTGGGCTCGGCGGGCTGCTCGCGGCCGGGCTGTTCGAGCCGCTGCTGCGCTGGTCGGGCGGGGCGCTCACCAAGCTGCGCCGGCTGCTGCAGCCGCGCGTGCTGTCCCTGGTCGGCGGGTTCTGCGTGGTCGCGCTCGCGCTGGGCTACACCGTGCCCAAGGCACTCGACGCGGCCCAGCGCTGGTGGCGCGGCTGTCCGCGGCCGGCGGCGGTGCGGGTGCTGACCTCGGCCGAGCAGCTCGGCGCGGCCCGGCAGCTGGCCGGCGAGTTCGAGGCGTCGACGGCGCAGGCGCAGCACGGCTGCCCCACCGCCGAGTTGTACGTGTACCCGTCCCGCCCCACCGACGCCCGCGAGGCCGTGGGCAGCGGCTGGGCCAACGACGCCCTGCGCCGCATCGGCCCGCGCCCCGACGTGTGGCTGCCCGACGCCACCGCCGACGTCGACGCGGCCCGGGACGCGGCCACCCGCTTCGCGGTGCCGGTGCCGATCGCCGAGCAGCGCACGGTCGCCGCCTCCCCGGTGGTGCTGGGCGTGCCGGCGATCGCGGTGCCGGAGGACCTCGCCGACCGGCGGCAGGACATGACGTGGGCACAGCTGTGGGCCGAGGTGACCCGGCGCGGCTGGGACGTGCTGCGGCCCGACCCGGCGGTGTCGGACGCGGGCGCGCTGGCCACGGCGTCGCTCTACGGCGGGCTGCGGGCCGACGCCACCGCGGCCCGGGCGGTGGAGCAGCGCATCGAGCGCTCCCTCGACGCCGGCGGCTTCCCGCTGGGCGAGGCCACCGAGCTGCTGTGCCGCAAGCATGCGGGCGACCCGCACCGCGCCGCGGCCATCGTCACCGAGCAGGCGCTGGTGCGGTTCAACCAGGGGCTCGGCTGCGGGCTGGACAAGGGCCCGCCGGACTCCGAGCAGACGCTGGTCGCCTTCTACCCGACCGACACGGTCGCGGCCGACCACCCGTTCGTGCGCCTGGGCTGGGACGGCACCGGCGCGGCGAGCGCCGCCGCGGCCAAGGCCTTCGGCGAGTGGCTGCGCGGCGAGGACGGCAAGCGGGCGCTGGTGCGGGCCGCGCTGCGCCCGCCGCCGCTGTTCGACGTGGCCGAGCCGCTGACCGAGCGCTTCGGCGCGCACGCCGGGGTGGCGTTCGACCGCCGGCCCCCGGCGCCGGACGCGCTGGGCCGGGCGCTGCAGCACTACGCCCAGGCCCGCCGCCCGGGCCGGATCCTGCTCGCCCTGGACGTCTCCGGCTCGATGCGGACCGCCGTGGACCGGGCCGGCACGACCCGGCTGCAGGTGGCCGCGGCCGGGGTGAGCCGGGCGCTGGAGCTGATGAGCGGGCGCGACGAGTTCGGGCTGCGGGTGTTCCCGGCCGACGGACGCGGTGCCGGCAGCCGCGAGATCGTGCCGCTGGGCCGGGCCGACGAGCCGATCGGCGGCGTGCCGCGGGCCCGGGCCGCCACCGGCGGGCTGGCCGGGGTACGCCCGGCCGGCAACACTCCGCTGCTGCCCGCGATCCTCGACGGCGTGCGCGACGCGGGCACCGGCGGCCCGCAGGAGCGCATCGCCAGCCTGGTGGTGCTCACCGACGGCAACGACACCAGCGGCCTGGCCCCGGCCGAGGTGGACGGCGCCGTGCGCGGCCGCGGTGTGCGGGTCTTCGTCATCGCCATCGGCGAGGCCAGCTGCGGCGCCTTCGCGCTGCGCGACGTCACCACCCACACCGGCGGCGCCTGCTACGACGCCGCACCGGGCGCCATCGGCGACGTCCTGCAGGACCTGTTCGCACTGCTCTGGGGAGGCGAGGCGGCGCATGCCTGAGACGGCGACACGAAGGATCCGGTGGCCGCGGCGCCCGCGGCTGGAGATGCTCCTGCTGGGGCTCGTCGCCGGGGTCGGGCTCACGCTGCTCGCCGGCCTCGTCGTGGTGCCGCTGTTCGCCGGCGACGACGGGATCGAGGACGGGGAGCTGGTCATCCTCAGCGGGCGCGACGAAGGGCAGGGCAACCAGCGCCAGGCCCTCGTCGACCAGTGGAACGCGCTGCACCCGCGCAACCCCGCCCGCATCGAGGAGATCGCCGCGGGCGCCGACGCCCAGCGCAGCGAGATGGTCGCCCGGGCGCAGGGCGGCGGCAAGGGCGACGCGGACGTCTACAACCTCGACGTGACCTGGACGGCGGAGTTCGCCTCGCGGGGGTACATCCGCGACCTCGACGGCGCCGACACCACCGGCTACCTGCCGGCCCCGCTGCAGACGTGCCGCTACGACGGGCACCTGTGGGCGCTGCCGTTCAACACCGACGCCGGCCTGCTGTACTACCGCGACAAGCTCGCGCCGCAGGCGCCCAAGGGGTGGACGCAGCTGGTCGCCTCGGTGCAGCAGGCGCTCGGCCGGCCCGGTGCCCCGGCCGCCGGCTATGCGGGCCAGCTCGCCGACTACGAGGGCCTGACGGTGAACGCGCTGGAGGCGATCTGGGCGGCCGGCGGCGACGTGGTCGACCCGCACGGCAACGTGGTGATCGACTCCCCGGAGGCCCGGGCCGGCCTGACCCGGCTCGCCACCGGCCTCACGGCGGGGACGCCGCAGGTGATCCTGCCCGACTCGCTGGGCTTCGACGAGCTGGGCACGACCCAGGCCTTCGCCGCGGGCCGGGTGCTCTTCATGCGCAACTGGCCGGTCGCGCACCGGGCGCTGGACCCGCCGAGCGCCGGCGACAGCGCCAAGGCCCTGGACTTCGCCGTGACGCGGCTGCCCGGCCCGAGCGCGCTGGGCGGGCAGAACCTCGCCATCGCCGCACACAGCCGCCGCCCGCGGGCCGCCCGGGCGCTCATCGAGTTCCTCACCGGGGAACGCAGCCAGCAGATCCTGTTCGAGCGGGGCGGGTTCGCGGCCACCCGGGAGATCGTCTACCGCGACGCCGAGGTGATCCAGCGGTACCGCTACGCCCCCACCCTGCTGGAGGCGATCCGCGATGCGCGGACCCGCCCGGTGACCCCGCACTACGCGCAGTTCTCGGAGACCTTCCGGGCCCTGGTCCGCCAGGCCCTCGCCGACGGCGGCCACCTGCCGCCCGACGCCAAGCCCCGGCTGGAGGCGGCCCTGCAGGGTTACAAGCGCTGATCGCCGGGCGCCCCGATGGCGATCCCGGCCAGGGCGCGCAGGCTGTCGGTGCCGGGCACGAAGTACCCGTCGTGGCCGTCGACCCCGCCGACCGGCAGGGCCTCGGCGCCGAACGCGGGGTCGTAGGCGTGCGCGCCGTGGCCGGCGCCGGCCAGCCGCACGCCCGGGATGCGTCGGGTCCAGTCGCCGGGCGCGGTGCCGGCCCACACGTGCGCGGCGGTGTGCAGGTCCCGGGCCGAGTCCACGCCCATGCCGGGGCTGCCGAGGGCCACGATGTCGGTGACCCGCCCGTCAAGCCCGGGCGCGGCCAGGCCGACAACGGTGGAGCCGTAGCTGTGCCCGACGACGACGATGCGCCGGCCGGGCAGCCGCCCGACGAACTCGCGCAGCGCCGCCGCGCCGGCCGCGGCCAGGTCCTCGCGGGCCGCGCCGAGGCCGACGCCGGACGGCGGGTGGTAACCGAGCCAGGCCACGACCGCGACCCGGCCGGCCGCGCCGGTGCCGCCGAGCGCGGCGATCTCGGCGGCCAGCGAGCGCGCCTGGTACACGGGGGCCCGGCGCTCGACGCCGCCGAGGCCGTGGTCGAAGTTGGCCGCGGTGGTGTTCACGCCGGGCACAAGCACGACCACCGTCTCGGCCCGCTGCGGGTCGCCCACGACCTCCAGGGCCAGGCCGTCGGCGTACCGCGCGCTCTGGATCGGCAGCGGCGGCTCGGCGTGCGCCGGGTGGGTGGGGCCGAAGACGGTCAGGACGGCGGCGACGACGGGAAGCAGCAGGAGCGTTCGCATGCCGGGCAAGGTAGGAACGGGGCCGGGTGCCACTCGTCATACCGCGGAGCCGTCATGCGCGTAGTCCTGCGGTACCGAAGAAGAGCATCGGGTCGCACGAGTGGCGGTGCACGGGGGCCGACATGCGCAGGCGCCGCTTCACGCTCAGCAGGTGGTCGTGCAGGTCGGGGTCGCCGCGCCGGGACGCGGTCAGGTACGCGAGGCCCTTGCCGCGCAGCCAGCGCAGCAGCACCGCGCCCTCGCTGCCCGGCCACGGGCGCCTGCCGTGGAAGACGTCGTGCACGGCGACCGCGACCCCGGGCCGCAGCCGCTCCAGCAGGCCGGCGGTGTACCAGCGGGCGAAGCCGGCGGTGTGCCGGGCGTCGAGCAGCACGAACCCTGGATCGGCGGGCAGGTCGGCGGCGCGCACGTCGCCGCGGGTGAACCGCCAGCGGGTCCGGGTCAGCTCGTCGGGCAGGTTCCCGGCGGCCGCGCCGATACGGTCGTAGCTGTGCAGCACCCCGTCGCCGTTGTCGCGCAGGGCCCGCAGCAGCCAGGACGTGGACCAGCCGTGGTACGTCCCGATCTCGACCACCACCCGCGGGCGCAGCGCCCGCACGGTCAGGTAGGCGATCTCGGCCTCGATGTCGTCGAGCTTGGGGCGCATCGGGCGCTGGGCCAGCAACTCCCGCTGCTCCTCGCGGGCGGCCCTCAGGTCGGCGGCATGCCCGCGGTACCAGTCGATGAGCGTCTCAACCGTGTACATGCGCGAACCGTAGGAGCGCACCCGGCCCGGGGACGTCACTCCGGGGAGCCACGCCGGTGTAGTACCGGGGAGCTACTACGACTCGCCGGCGTTGACCACGCCTGTCTCGTAGGCGAACACGACGGCCTGGGCCCGGTCGCGCAGGTCGAGCTTCTGCAGCACCCGGCTCACGTGGGTCTTCACCGTCTGTTCGGCGACGACCAGCGACTCGGCGATCTCCGCGTTGGACTGGCCGCGGGCGATCAGCCGCAGCACCTCGACCTCCCGCGGGGTGAGGTCGCGCAGCTTGGCCGGGCGGTGGGTCACCTGGCGCGGGCGGGCGGCGAACTGCTCGATGAGCTTGCGGGTGACCGACGGCGCCAGCAGCCCCTCACCGGCCGCGACCACCCGCACCGCGTTGACCAGTTCGGCCGCGGGCGCGTCCTTGAGCAGGAAGCCCGAGGCCCCGGCCCGCAGCGCCTCGAACACGTAGTCGTCGAGGTCGAAGGTGGTGAGCATGAGCACGCGGGGCCGGTGCAGGCCGGGGGCCACGCCGAGCAGGCGGCGGGTGGCCTCCAGGCCGTCCAGGACCGGCATGCGGATGTCCATGAGCACCACGTCGGGGGCGCGCTCGCGGGCCAGCGCCACGCCCTGCTCGCCGTTGTCGGCGTCGCCGACCACGGTGAAGTCGGGCTGGGCGGCCAGCAGCGCGGCGAAGCCCTGCCGGACCATCGCCTGGTCGTCCACGATCAGGATCTTGATCATGCGTCTCCGTTCAGCGGCAGCGTGGCGACGACCTCGTATCCGCCGTCCCCGACCGGCCCGGCGGTGAGGGTACCGCCGACGGCGGCGGCCCGCTCGCGCATGCCGAGCAGGCCGTGACCCTTCCCGTCCGGGGGCGGCCCGGCGCCCGGCAGCCCGTTGCGCACGAAGACGGTCAGGTCCGAGTCGTCGCGTGACAGCCGGATCGTGACGGGAGAGCCCGCGGCGTGGCGGCGGGCGTTGCTCAGGGCCTCCTGCACGATGCGGAAGGCGGCCAGGCCGACCCCGGGGGGCACCTCGACGCCGGGCAGCGGCGCGAACTCGACCGGCACACCGGCCTCCCGGGCCTCGCGGACCAGCCCGGCCAGCTCGTCGAGGGTGGGCTGGGGCTCGGTCAGCGCGACGGAGTCGTCGCGCAGCACGCCGAGCAGGCGCCGCATCTCGGTGAGGGCCTCCCGTGACGTACCGGCGATGGCCTGAAGCTCCTCGGCGACGGCCGGCGGCACGCCCTCGATGCGGTAGACCGCGGTCTCGGCCCGCACGGCGATCAGCGACATGTGGTGGGCCACCACGTCGTGCATCTCGCGGGCGATGCGGTTGCGCTGCTCGACCACCGCCTGGCGGGCCTGGGCGAGCTCGGTGCGCTCCTCCTCCTCGGCCAGCGCGCGCTGGACCTCGCGGCGGCGCCGGATCTGATCGCCGACGGCCAGCACCGCCAGCAGGGCCAGCAGCAGGCCCCCGATGTTCTTCGGCTCGACGTAGGTCAGGATGAGCAGCAGCGCCGACGCGCCGCTCCAGATCACCACGCCGCGGCGGTGCCGGACCGCCACCACGAACAGGATCACCGGGTAGCTCAGCATCTGCACCGGCTGGAACTCCCAGGGTGTGCCCTGGTGCAGGTGGATGCGCAGGCCGGTGAGGATCGCCGTGACGAACGCCAGCCGCCAGGCCAGCAACGGCCGGGAGGGGATCAACGCGATCGACAGGCCGATGAGGACGGAGCAGAAGACGTACCAGACCTGGCCGCCGCGGGTGGCGTTGCCGAGGTAGTACTGGAAGGCCGCGATCCCCAGCAGGAAGCCGGCGATGACGCCGATGGTGGGCAGCGCGCGGCCCAGGCGCGTCCTGGGGTGGACCGCCGGATCCCGGCCGAGCAGGAACTGCCCCAGGTCCTTGCTGATCCACCCCACGGTCCCAGCCTAAGCCAGCTGCCGTACCACCTCGTCGAGTGCCTGGTCAACCGTGCGCACCGCGATGCCTTTCTGCTGGATCAGCTTCAGCTCGGCCTCGAGGTTGGCCGGGGTGACGGCGTAGGCCGGGTCCTGGGCGGTGGCGGAGACCTCGTGGTACACCAGCACCAGCCAGCTCTTGTCCCGCACGGCCTGGTCGATCCACTGGCCGACCTGGGCCGGCGTCGTGGTGTCCAGGATGTTCTGCACCTTGATGTTGTTGACGTCGGTGCTGTCCTTGGTGTTGTAGCCCTCGTCCGTGGAGCGGTGCGAGCGGTAGTACTTCTTGCTGGTGCTCAGCACGGTGGCGTTGTACTCGCCGTAGGGCGTGGCGAAGTTCCTGGCCACGGTCGGCCCGTACCACTGCCGCAGCGTGGCCTGGCTGTCCTTGAGCTCGCTGTCGATCTTCGCCGCGGTCAGCGTGGGCAGGTGCGGGTGGTCGACGGTGTGCGAAGCGATCTCGATGCCGTGGGAGGCCAGGTCGCCCATCTGCGCCTTGGTCATGTAGTCCGGGTAGCCGGCGGTGCTGGTGAGCAGGTAGTACGTGGCGTTCATGCGGTACTTGTCCAGCAGCGGCAGGGCGGCGGTGTACTGCGAGCGCCACCCGTCATCGAACGTGAGGCTGACCAGCGCGCGGCTGAGCTGCGCCGGGGTGTACTCGGCGAGGGAGAAGTCGTCGGCGGTGACCCAGCCGACCTTGGCCAGGACCTGGAAGACGGTGATCTTCGTGGCGCCGGCCGGGACGGTGTACTGCGCGCTCACCTTCGCCCAGCTCGCCGACGCCGGGGCGGTGGCCAGGTAGGCGTACCGCGCCGAGCCGTCGGCCATGGTGACCTCGACGTCGATCTCGCTGTCCACGTTGGACTGGTAGTAGTTGCTGTACTGGTACGTCCTGCCCGGCGTGACGGCGACCGCGGCGGGGCTCCACTTGGCGTCCCCGCTGGTGTACTTCGTGATCTGCGTCTTCACGCTGCGGCTGCCGGTGTGCCCGGTGCCCAGGTAGCTGAACGTCGTGGTGTTGGCGCCCCAGGCCGAGCTCGTCCACCCCGACGGCGCCGTCCCGTTCGCGGTCTCGACCGAGGGGTTGGCGATCAGGTTTCCGGGCGTGGCCGGCGGCGGCGTGGTGCCCGTCGAGTTGTTCACGGTCACGGTGACCTTGGTGGTGGCCGCGGTGGCGCTGGCCGCGGTGCGGGCGGTGGCCGTCACGGTGTGCACGGCGTTGGTCGCCTTCTTCGTGTCCCAGCTGGCCGTGAACGGCGCGGTGGTGACCTCGGCGCCGAGGTCGACGCCGTCGACGGCGAACTTCACGCCGATCACGCCGGCGCTGGCGGTGGCCGCGATCTGCTGGGTGCCGCTGACCGTGGCGCCGGCGGCCGGGGCGGTCAGCGTCACCGAGGCCGGCGCCGGCGTCGGGTCGGACGCGCCGGACTCGGCCAGGAGGTACAGGTCGGTCTGCAGGCTGCCCTTGCTGGCCAGCACGTGGTAGATGGACGCCTTGACCGCGTTGGCCGGCGTGGTGAACTCGACCGACCGCTGCTTCCAGCCGCTGGAGACCGGCGCGTCGGCCAGCCAGGTGAAGGTCTGCTTGCCCGCGGCGGTGGTGTAGACGACCTCCAGGGTCGTGGTCACGTCGCTGATGTACCAGTCCGAGACCACGTACTTCGTGTTCGGCTTCACCGTGACGGGCGCGGACATCCACTTGGCGTCGCCGGAGGTGCGCGAGGTCATGGTGATGGCCAGGCTCTTCTGGCCGTCCTTGCCGCCGGACTTCCAGCTCGGCGTGGCCTGGTTGGTGCCCCATTTGTCGAAGGTCCAGCTGGCCGGCCCGGTCCCCTGGGCCGTCTCGGCCGAGGGGTTGCCGATGAGGTTGGCGCCGATCGCGTACGCCGTCACGCTGGGCAACAGCGCGGAGACGACGGCCGCGAGGATCCCGCCGATGAGCAATCTGTACAGGCGCAAGTGCCGGCACCCCTAACCTTGAATGCGATCCCTTTGCATGCGACGGGGTATCTCACCAATTCCCCACAAATCGCGTCAACGCAACGTAAGGACATCGTCACGACACTTCCCCGGCGCGCGCGCCCGAGCTGGGATGATTCAGCTCCGGCGGGGGCATTCGTGCACGTTCGGACTAACTCCCCCGAGATGAGGGAGGTCACCCGTTCGGAGAAGCCCCACCCGCGGCGGCCAGGGCCGCGCTGATCGCGGCCGGGTCGCCGCCGTCGATGCCGAGGGCGCGGCGGCGCGGGTAGGGCCGGACCGTGGCGCCGGCGTCCTCGAGCGCGAGGATCAGCCCGAGCACCCGGCCGTCGAGGTCGTCGCCGCCCAGCTCGACGAACCGCTCGTGCGCGCCGGGCCGAGGGCGGCCGCGCAGCGCGCCGTCGACGAGCGCCGCCGTCGAGCGGGTCATCGTGCGGGTTGTGTTCACCCCCGGCGGCGTCGGCGAGTACACCGGCCAGTAGGCGTGCCGGTCGCCCGAGCGCGGCCGGCGCGGGTGCCCGGCGCAGTGGCGCAGGAAGCCGTCGAGGTCGCGCACGCTGTGGCGCATGGCCTCGGCGGTGAGCACGGCCCAGCTGAAGCCGCCGACCAGGCCCCAGGCGGCGCCGTCCAGCTCCCGCTCGCGGGCCCAGGCGCGGACCTCGCCCAGCAGCGCCCGCAACGCGGCCGGGTCCAGGCCCTCCAGCAGCGCGTCGGCGTCCACGACGGCGAGCACGGCCCGCCGCCCGGCGTCGTCCAGCCGGGGATCGGCCGGGTCGAGCCGGTCGACGGCCACGTGCTGCACGTCGACGCTGACCCCGGCCACGCTCGCCCGCAACACGGGCACCACGGTGCCGGCCAGCCGCGCCCCGGGCAGCAGCCCGGCCAGCTCGGACAGCCCCGACGTGGGCGCCGCCCACACCAGGTCCAGGTCCGTGGACTCGGTGGCGACGCCCAGCCGGACGGAGCCGACCACGTGGACGCGGGAGCCCGGCGCGAGCGCGGCGCAGGCGTCCTCGACCAGCGCGCGGGCCGCGTCGTGGCCGGTGGCGAACGGCACCGTGCGGCGCACGGCGAAGGGCTCGTCGCCCCGGCGGCTGATGAGGTCCACCGCCGTGACCGTGAACTCCACGGGCTCCCAGTCGTCGAGGCGCAGCGTCGCGGCGCCGGTCAGCTTGGCCACGCTGAGGTGCGGGGTGAATCCCTCCCGCTCCCGGCAGGCGGGGAAGCGCTCGGCCAGCGCCGCCTGCAGCCGGTGCAGCGCGCCCGGCGGCGTGACCTCCGGCTCCAGCCAGACGGTCGTGCTGGCCCGGTGCCGGAAGGTGCGCGCCCGGGCGAGCCGGACCCGGATCGGCCCGAAGCCCTCGACCGCCGCCGCGGCCACCCGCGCGGCATCCTCGAAGTCAGCCTCCGGCACGAAACCGTAGACGAGGTTGATGTGCGGCATCCAGCGCCGGTACGACGGGTCGTGGGCCCGCCGCACCGCCTGGATGGCCGGCCACACCCGCTGCGGCGGCCGGATCACCAGGGCCGAGGTGTGCACCGGCGGCGCGTCGACGGTCGGGACCGCCGGCTGCAGCAGCGCGGTGACGCCGAAATGGTCCGAGACGTACTTCGAGGAGCCGTCGAAGGGCCGGTCGGCGAAGCGCTCGGCCACCACCGGGGTCAGCGGCCCGCGGACCAGGACGCGGTCCAGCCGGCCGGCCCGGCCGGTCCGCGAGGCGACGGCGGCGAGCGGGTTCACGGCAGGGTCGAAGGTGAAGCCGGCGTCGTGCGGGCGCAGGGCCCGCCACGCGTCCACGTAGCCGGGCACCGACGGCGCCGCCTCGTCCCCGGCGTTGAGGTCGGTGAGCAGCACCGCGGCCTCCAGGTCCCCGCGCGCGAGCCGCTCCTCGACGACCCGCAGCTGGTGCTCCCGCCGCTGCTCCGCCCCCTCGGTGTGGTCGCTGGTCAGGTGCGCGGCCACGAAGCCGGTGCGCCGCCCGTTGAGCACGGTGTGCCCGAGGACGAGCCGCTTGTACGCCGACAGCCGGTGCACCTCCAGGGCGAGCGGCCAGCGCGAGATCAGCGTGGTGCCGTAGCCGACCTCGGCGTCCGGGCCGGCCGAGACGCAGTAGCCGGCGCGCAGCCACGGCGCGTCCAGCAGCGCCGCCCACAGCTCGTGGGTGACCTCGTGCAGCGCGACCACGTCGGCGCCGAGGCCGCCGAGCAGCTCGACGCAGGCGGGCCACCGCAGCTCGGGATAGGTCAGCTCGCGGTCGTAGGCGTCGGACAGGACGTTGAACGTGGCCACCTGCACCACGTCGGCGCGCACCGGCGCGGGCGGCCCGGCCGGCCGCCACTGCCCCGCCACCGGGTCGAAGCGCAGGCAGTCCGCCGCCCCGAAGGCCGAGACGGCCCGCCTGGACGGCCGGCGCGGGGAGCGGGCCTCGGGCTCGCCCAGGGCGGCGAGGTCGACGGCGGCGTCGAAGACGAGGTCGACCCGGGTCCGGCGGTCCCAGACGATGACCTGGCCGGCCTTGACGTACTGGACCCGGTGCCACGGCACGTCCCCGCCCCCGACGAAGGCGAGCAGCGGCGTCTCGCGCAGCCCGGCCCCGCGGTCCTCGTAGCCGATGACGAACCGGGCGGCGTCGAGCCTGGCGTCGTATCGGATCCGGGAGACGACGTCCTGCACCGGTCGCATGCCACGAGCGTATGGCGACCGCCCGCCCGTCAGCGAACCATTTCAGCGGCCCGGCCGGTGCGTCCAGGTGATGGTGCTCGCCATCGTGCTCGTCACAGCGCCTCCAGGGCGCCGGCGACGCCGTGGCGGTCGAGTGCGCGCCCCACTCGTCACAGTGCTTTCAGGGTGCCGGCGACGCCGTGGCGGTCGAGTGCGCGGCCCCACTCGTCCAGGGCGGCGCGCAGCTCGGCGTCGTCGGCGAAGCCGGGCGGGAAGACGGCGTCGAGTTCCAGCGGCGAGCGGGCGGCCCGCAGCCGGTCGGCGAGCGGGTCGTCCAGCGGCAGCGGGGTGCCGTCGTCGGCCACGCCGCGCACGAAGCGGATCCAGGCGGCGAGGACGAGGGTGGCGTACCGCGGGACGACCCCCGCCGCCCGCCGGTCCGCGATGGTGGCGAGCAGCCGTTGCGGGAGCTTCTGCGTGCCGTCCATGGCCACCTGCAGGGTACGGTGGCGAAGGGCCGGGTTGGCGAAGCGCTCGAGGACGCGCCCGCCGTACACCTCGATGGAAATCCCCTCCTGCGGGGACAGCGTCGGCGCGATGTCGGTGCGGATGAGCCCCTCCATCGCCGCGCGCATCCCGGGCAGGGCGAGCGCCCGGTCGATGGTGGACGCGCCGGCCAGGGCGCCGAGGTACGCCAGCGCCGAGTGCACCCCGTTGAGCACCCGCAGCTTGAGCCGTTCCCACGGGGCGACGTCGGCGGTGAGCACCGCCCCGGCGAGGTCCCACGCTGGCCGCCCGGCGGGGAAGTCGTCCTCGACGACCCACTGGCTGAACGGCTCGGCGGCCACCGCGGCCCGGTCGACGACCCCGAGCGCGGCCTGCGCGGCGGCGTAGGTGTCCTCCGTGCTGGCGGGCACGATCCGGTCGACCATCGTGCAGGGGAAGCGCAACCCTTCGCAGCCGCCCAGCTCGGCGGCGACCAGCTCGCGCAGCCGGTGGCCGTTGCCGGGCAGGTTGTCGCAGCTGACCAGGGCCAGCGGCGCCCCGCCCCGGGCCCGCAGCCCGCGCAGCAGCAGCCGGAGCACCTCCGAGCCGGGGCGGTAGGCCTTCTCGGTGACGGTGAGCGTCACGATCCGGACGGCGGGATCGGCCAGGCGCGCCTCGACGGCGGCCGGTTCGCTCGCGGCGTGCAGGGCGGCCGCGTGCACGCCGAGCACCCGCGGGCGCACACCTTCGGCGTCGATGGCGAGCACGCTGTACAGCAGGTCCTGCTCCAGCAGCGGGTCGAGCACCGCGCGGGAGCGGGGCGCGACGGCGGCGATGGCCCAGTCCCCGCCGCCCTTGGCGATCGCGTCCTCGGTAAACACGGCCTGGTGGGCCCGGTGGAACGCGCCGAGCCCGAGGTGCAGGATGCCGACGCCCGCGTCCCCGCGCCGGATCGCCGGCCGATGCTCGAGGCCGTCGAGGGCACGAAGGCTCAGTCGCTCCATACGGGCCCCGCCGGAAAGGCGTAGCGCGCCACGGACTCCGGACACAGCTCAACGCTGCGGCCGGTCACGCGGACCGGGTCGGTGAAGTGCTGGCCCATGTATCCCACTATCCCAGCGCCCGGCCGAAATCACCGCCCCGAACAGCAGCGCATCATGACACATGGCGCACGCTCCTGCCGCCGACCGCGAGCGCAAGCGCGCATCCTCGACGCAGGCCGAGGAGCCTCGGCCGGGAGCGCCGAAACCGGGTGCGCGGTCGTCTCGGCAACCGCTGCGCAGGGCGATGGACGAAGCCGGGGCCACCGCTACTTGCGGCGGGCGCCGGCCGGCCAGATGACCGTCGTGTCGACGCCGCGGCGGCGGGCGTCCTGTACCACGTCGGCGGTGCCGCCCGGGTGGTCGCGCTCCTCGCCGTCCCACACCGCGACGAGGCGGTCGATGCGGTCCAGCATAAGGTGATTGGCGGCCACGTACGCGCGCACGCCCGCGCGCGGTTCCCCCGTCGGAAGGACGGCGTGGGCCCCCGCCAGGAGGGCGTCGAAGGTTTCGCGGCGGTCGAGGGCCAGCACCTCGCGGTAGTCCGGGGCGGGCAGCACGACCTCGTAGACCCCGCCGACCTCGCGCACCGCGCGGGCGAAGAGCTGGTCGGCGCCGTCGGCCAGGCAGGTGACCCCGACGATGTCCTCGCCGTCCAGCGCCCGCAGGTACTGCACCAACGCCCGGTGGATGACCTCGGCGGTGCTGTCGGTGAGGTTGGTGTGGCCCGTGATGCCGATGCGCATGAGGTCCCCCGCAGGTGACTAGACGGCGCGGGCGCCGATCGGTTCGTTCAGCCGGACGATCGTAAAGCCCTCGTCGGCCAGCATCTCGGACATGTACCGCACCGCGTCGCGCGCCTTCTCGCGGCCCGGCTCGGCCAGGCCGGGCCAGTCGACGAGGTCCGGGTGGAGGCGGCGGCGGTCGTCGCGCGGCGTGCCGTGCCGCCAGCCCTGGCTCTCCCGCTCGGCGCACCAGCGGCTGTGCTCCAGCTCGGCGAGCTGCTCCAGCTCTCCCTCCGTGATCAGCCCGTCCTCGCCGTTGCGGACCGCGATGACGCAGCCGAGGGCCTGCATCTTGGCGGCGATGCCCTGGACCTGGGCGCGGTTGGCGTTGCGCATCGACTCCGACAGCTGCGACCAGGCCACGGCGCTGATCGGGCTGGGGCCGCCGCGGGCCATCTCGAGGTACCGCTGATGGAACCTCCTGGCCAGGCGCTCGGTGAGGGCGTCGGAGATGAGGGGCGCGTCGCAGGCCCGGGTGATGATGGGGTAGACGACGAGCTTGCCGCCCACCTCGTCGAGCAGGTCGTTGTGCTCACCGCCGTGGAACGCCTCGGCCAGCGCCGTGGCCTGGTAGGTGGCGACGAAGACGCGCTCGCTCGCCGCGTGCCACAGCTGCGGGCTCTCCAGGGCCAGGTCCAGCATGCCCTGCTCGTCGCGGTGGCAGAGGTAGATGCGATCGTAGCGGGAGCGGGTGACCCGGGGCAGCCAGGTGTCGAGGCGCTCGTCGTGCGGGTGCACCCGGCACACCCGGTCCAGGAACGGGAACCGGGCCTGGAGGGTGGCCAGCGTGCGGCCGGCGTCGGGGCCGATGAGGTCGATGTGCAGCTGGTCCGGGGAGCCGCCGACCGAGCGCCAGTACCGCGCCGTCTCCACCAGCAGCACCCGCGGGAACGAGTCGTCGCCGCTGATCAGCACCCGTGTCGGCGGGTCGCCGGCGGCCGGCGGGTGCAGGGGATGGCGGCGGTAGAGCATGCGCGCGGCGACGTCGTCGACGTGGAAGTAGTCGAGGCGGAAGAGGTTGGTGCTGGCCGCGCCGAGCCGGCGGGCCTGCAGCGAGTGGCACGTCTGCTGCCGGTTGAGCTGCACGTAGATCGACGGCGAGGAGCGGCGCAGCTGCAGCTCGGTGCCGGCGGTGACCGAGACGGCGTGGTTGAACTGGTCGTCGTCGCCGCAGATGTACAGGCACCGGGCCCGGCGCAGGCCGGCCGCCCGCAGCACCTCGGGCGAGCGGGCGTCACCGGCCACGCCGAGCATCCGGCGGTGGCGCAGCTCGAAGGTGCCGAACGGCGCGGCCCGCACGACCACCACCCGCTGGCCCGTGGCGAAGAGCTGCTCGGCCAGCGCCTGCGCGAACGGGGTGTCGCCGCAGACGACGACGTGCCGGCGGGCGGTGCGCGAGCGCAGCCGGCGAACCTCCCCGGCCAGCAGCACGCGGCCGGTCTCCACGACGGTGGCGAGGGTGAACAGCGGCGCCATGAACCTCGCCGCCTGCAGCGGCCACGGCACCCAGTCGGGGGCGGTCTGCAGCGGGTCGGAGCCCAGGACGTACAGCTGGAGGGTGTAGTACCAGGTGTCGAACCACGTGTTCGACACGTGCAGCCGGCGCATGCCGACCAGGCCGAGCACCAGCGCCGCAAGGCCGAGAATCCCGAACGCCGAGCGCAGGATCGTCACGCCCGACCTACCGCCGATCGGCTCCGGCCCCGCCACGCCGCACCCCCGCCCCCACGGTGAAACAGATGGATTTCCAGTGTGCGGTAGCCGAGGCGTCACTGACAGGTGCCGATGTCCAGAAATTTGACGCGGACGACTTTGGTGGCCGCCAATATTCGGGGATTATCGATGGGTGTCGCAGCAGGGTCAGGGTCGCATCGTCACGGTCCACTCCTTCACTGGCGGGACCGGGCGCACCATGGCGACGGCCAACCTCGCCTGGGTCCTCGCCGCGGCCGGCCGCCGGGTGCTCGTGGTCGACTCGGACCTGGAGTCGCCGGGCCTGCACCGGTACCTCCACCCGTTCCTCGATGCCGCCCAGGTCGCCGGGTCCGGCGGGGTCACCGACCTGCTGCGCCGCTTCGAGCGGGCCACCGCCGACCCCTTCGCCGAGACCCCGCCGGTGCCGGTGCTCTGGAACCACTTCGGCGGCGGGACCATCGACTACCTGCCGGCCGGGCGGCAGGAGGCGGCCTACGCCGGCTCCCTCGGCGGCCTCGGCGGGCTCGACTGGGACCAGTTCTACGAGGAGGGCGGCGGCGGCCTCCTCGACGCCCTGCGCCGGGCCATGGCCGCCCGCTACGACTACACGCTGGTGGACAGCCCGCCGGGCCTGGGCGACCTGGCCCAGATCTGCCTGGCCCACCTGCCCGACGTGGTGCTGGCCTGCTTCACGCTGAGCGACAAGAGCATCGAGGGCGCCGAGCGGGCGGCCCGGGTGGCGGCGGCCGCCGCGCACCCGCCGCGGGTGCTGCCGGTGCCAATGCGCGTCGACCCGGCCCACCGCGCCCGGGCCGACGCCGGCCGCCGGCTGGCCCGCGAGCGCCTGGCCGGCCTGCCCGCGGGGCTGCGCGAGGACGAGCTGGCGGTGTACTGGCGCGACGTGCAGGTGCCCTACCAGTCCGCCTACGCCTACGAGGAGGTCCTCGCCACCCTCACCGACCTGCCGGGGCAGCCGGACTCGCTGCTGGCCGCGTACGAGCGGCTGGCCTGGTATCTCACCGACGGCGACGTGAAGACCCTGGCCCCGCTGGAGGAGGGGCTGCGCTACCGGGCCGGCGGGCGGTACCTGCGCCTGGTCGCCGCCCGCGAGGACGCGGTGCTGCTGCGCAACGCCGCCGAGGACCAGGTGTGGGCCGAGTGGATCACGGCGACGCTGACCGCGGCCGGCGTGACCGTGCTGTCCGACCGCGCGGCCGCCTCGGGGGCTCGCGAGCTGACCGTCATCTCCGCCGGCCGGGCCGCCATCGAGGCGCAGCGCCGCCCGGCCGGCCAGGAGCCGGGGCGCCCGCCGCTGGCCGTGTACATCGATGACGTCAAGGCGGTGCCGGCCTACCCGGAGCGCTCGTCGGCCCGCCTGCACGCGCTGCCGGAGGCGGCCGCGGCCCGGGAGCTGCTGCGGCTGCTCGGCCACGGCGAGCCGCCGCATCCGCCGGGCAACCTGCGGTACCCGGGTCTGGAGCCGGCCCGCTTCCACGTCCCGCCCCGCCCGGCCGGCTTCATCGGGCGGGACGCCGGCCTGGCCCGGCTGCGCGCCCGGCTGCGCCCCGACGAGCACGCCGACCCGCGCCAGGCCACCCCGCCGGTGGTGCTGCACGGCCTCGGCGGGGTGGGCAAGTCGGCGCTGGCCGCGGAGTACGCCCACCGCTTCCGCGCCGCCTACGACGTGGTGTGGTGGCTCGACTGCGGCGATCTTCCGAGCGGGCTGGCCGCCGTGGCCAGGGCCCTCGGCGTGGACGAGGCTCCTTCGGCGGTACTGCGGGCGCTGCGCCGCGGCGAGCCCTACCGGCGCTGGCTGATCGTGCTCGACGACGCCGACGACTACGAGCAGGTCCGCCACTTCCTGCCCCAGGGCAGCGGCCAGGTCCTCATCACGTCGCGCAATCTCTCCTGGGGCGGCGGCTTCCACTCCGCGCCGGTCGGCGTCTTCGCCCGCGAGGAGAGCATCGTGTACCTGCGCCGGCGCGTGCCCGCGCTGCGCACCGCGGACGCCGACGCGGTCGCGGAGGCGGTCGGCGACCTGCCGGTGGCCGTCGCCGAGGCGGCCCAGACCCTGGTGCGCACGGGCGCCGCCGTCCCCGCCTTCCTCGCCGCGCTGGCCGGCGACCGGCGCGAGCTGCCCACCGCCGAGCGCGTCTGGGACCGCTCCCTGGCCCGGCTGCGCGCCCAGTCCCCCGGGGCCCACCGGCTGCTCCAGCTGTTCTCGGTGCTGGCCCCCGACACCGCCACCGACGTGGTGTACAGCGACGTGATGGCCGAGGTGCTCAAGCCCTACCAGGCCGCGGTGGCCGACCGCCTGATGCCGGCCACGCTGGTTCAGCAGATCAGTCGGCTCGGCCTGCTGCGCCCCGACCTGCCGGCCGGCCGGGTGCACATGCACCCCCTGCTGCAGCGGGTGGTCCGGGAGCGAATGAGCCCGGAGGACCTGGACGAGGCCCGCCACCAGGTCCACCTGGCGCTGGCCGGCCTGGCCAAGGGGCACGACGTGGACGATCCGCGCTCCTGGCCGCAGTTCGCGCTGATCTGGCCGCACCTGGCCGTGTCGGGCGCCGCCGCCTGCCCGGACGAGGCGGTCCGCGGCCTGGTCGTGGACCGGATCCGCCACCTGCGCCACGCGGGCGCCCGCGCCGAGGCCGAGCGGCTGGCCCGCCGGGTCGAGCAGGAGTGGACGGCCGGCGGGGCGCCGGGCCGGCCCGCCCAGCTGCTGCGGCTGCGCGGGGTGCGCGCCGCGATCCTGCGCGACCAGGGCCGCCACGCCGAGGCCCTCGCCCTCGACGAGGAGATCCGGGCCGCCCAGGAGGCGCTGCTCGGCCGCCACCACCCGGCGACGCTGGCCACCCGCGACCGCCGGGCTGCCGACCTGCGGGCCCTGGGCCGCTACGCCGAGGCGCTGGACGAGGCCCGGGCGACGTACCGCGCCTGGGCCCGGGTGGTCGGCGCCGAGCACACCCAGACCCTCAACGCCCTCAACGGCCTGGCCACCGCCTACCGGGCGGCCGGGCAGTACCGCGCGGCCATGCGCTGCGACGAGCGGGTCCGCGGCTTCCGCCCGTTCCCCGGCCCGGACCAGCACCCGGCCGTGCTGCGCGCCGCCGCCAACGTGGGCCGCGACCTGCGCGACGCCGGCCGCTACGGCGAGTCGGCGGAGCTGCTGCGCGCGCTGGCGCCGGCCGTGGCGGACGTCTTCGGCGCCGGCTCGCGGGCCGCCCTGACGGTGCGCAGCAGCCTGGCCGTCTCCCTGCGCCTGGACGGACACCCCCTGGAGGCCGCCCCGCTGCTGGAGCAGGCCTACGAGCAGTTCGCCGGGCTGTGCGGCCCGGCCGGCCCCGACACCCTGGCCTGCCGCCACAGCTGGGGGCTCACCCTGCTGGCCACCGGCCACGTCGAGCGGGCCCGGGCCGAGCTGACCGGCGTGGAGCAGCGCTACGGCACCCTGCTCGGGCCGGCCCACCCGCGCACCGTCATCACGCGGGCCAATCTCGCCCTGGTCGGCTGGGCGGCCGGCGAGCGGGAGCAGGCCCACCGCCTGGCCGCCGGGTCGGTGGCCGAGCTGGCGGCCGTCCTGCCGCCGTACCACCCGCTGGCCCTGACCGCCGCGGTCAACCTGGCCCTCCTCGACGCCGGCCGGGCCGACCGGGCCGCCACGGCCCGGCGCCTGGCGGACCTGACTGACCGGCTGCGGCGCGCGCTGGGCGACGACCATCCGGAGACCCGCCGGGCCGCCGCCGCGCCGCCGGATGTCGTGTTTCCGACACCCGAGGCCCTGCGCTCGATCGACCCCTACTGACTCGATCACCGCCACCAACCGGCCCCGGCCGCAACCCACCAGCTCCAGGCCGCGACCGACCGGACTCAGGCCGCGACTGACAGGCCTCAGGCCGCGGCGCTCGGCGGCTCGTCGGCCTCGGCCAGCCAGCGGATCATCCGGGGCATCACGCGCAGCGCGGCGAAGTGGGCGGCGCCGGACTCGACCTCCAGCTGGGCCCCCGGCACGTGCTCGGCCAGCCACCGGGTGTGGCTCACCGGGGCGAAGCGGTCGTCCGCGCCGTGCCACAGCCGCACCGGCGATCGGATGTCGTCGAAGCGGAACCCCCACTCGGCGCGCAGGGCGAGCAGGTCGTCGATCCAGCCGTACGGCCCGTCGCCCAGCGCCACCGCGTAGGTGCGCAGCAGCTGCCGCTCGATGGTCTCGTCCTCGACCATGTTCTTGTCCGCCTGCGGCATCTCCTCGCGCAGCAGGCGCAGCAGGTGGGCCGGGTCGTCGTTCACCCGGTTGGTCCGCAGCCGCACCTGCTCGGCGATGAGCTCCTCGTCGAGCGACGCCGCGCGGTAGGAGCGCTGGTTGTCCGTGGTCATGTTGCCGTACCAGTCCAGGCCGATCGCGTCCGGCGGGGCCAGGCTCACCAGGGCGGCCACCCGGGTCACCCGGTCGGGCAGCAGCGCGGCGGTCGCGAGGGCGTGCGGGCCACCGCCCGAGCGGCCCAGCACCCCGAAGCGCTCCAGGCCGAGCGCGTCGGCCAGGGCGGTCACGTCGCCGGCGGCCCGGGCGACCGTGCGGCCGCGCATCCGGCTGGAGCCGCCGTAGCCGGGCCGGCAGTAGGCGACGAGGCGGACGCCGAGCCGGTACAGGATGGAGTGCCGCGGCTTCGGCCCGTCGGCGCTGCCCGGGGTGCCGTGGTGCAGGATCACCGGGCGGCCGTCGCGGTTGCCCGAGTCCTCGTAGACGATGCGCCGGTCGCCGGGCAGGTCGAGCACCTCGAGCAAGGCTGCCTCCCGGTCCGTGGAATCTCCTGGCGCAGGGGGTAAGAATACGGGCCATCCAGTGACGGGGACCAGTACGTGGCAACCGCCGAGAAGGCCGGACCACCCCGGTCAAAGGGTTAGACTTAGGGGATCCGCTAGACACTCGTTGACCCACACCCCAAGATTGGTCCCCGTGGGCACGTCGATGCGCCAAATCGTTCTCAAGATTCACAGTAGATGCAATCTGAGCTGCGATTATTGCTATGTATATGAGAGCGTCGATCAAAGCTGGCGGGCCCAGCCGACGACGATGAGTGCGGCGACGCTCGAGCGGATCGCACAGCGCATTGACGAGCATGCGCGCGATCATGATTTGCGCGATCTCCGGGTGGTACTGCACGGGGGCGAACCCCTGCTCGCCGGGCACGACGGCGTCGAGGCGGCCCTGCGGGCGATCCGCGACGCGTTCCCGGCGACCCGCTTCGCCATACAGACCAACGGGATCCTGATCGACGAGCGGTTCCTGGCGATCTTCCACGAGTACGGCGTCAGCGTCGGGGTGAGCGTCGACGGCGGCCAAGCCTCGACCGACCGCCACCGCCGCTACGCCAACGGCCGCGGCTCCTACGACCGCATCGCCGCCGGCATCGCGCTGCTCATGCGCCCGGAGCACGCCGCGGTCTACGGCGGCCTGCTGTGCACGATCGACGTCGACAACGACCCGGACGAGGTCTTCGACGGGCTGCTGGCCTTCCGCCCGCCCCAGGTCGACCTGCTGTTGCCCCACGGCAACTGGACCAACCCGCCGCCGCGCATCCCGGCCGCCGAGCCGGCCGCCGGGCAGGACCGCCCGGTCCCCTACGCCGAGTGGCTCACGCGCGTCTTCGACCGCTGGTACGAGCACCGCCCGGTCGAGACCAACACGCGCATCCGGCTGTTCGAGTCCATCATGGCCCGCCTCTTTAGCCTGCCCAGCGCCACCGAGTCGATCGGCGGCGAGTCGCCCGGGGTCATCACCGTGGAGACCGACGGCAGCTACGAGCAGTCCGACGCGCTGAAGACCACGACGGCGGGCGGCCCGGCCACCGGCCTGGGCGTGGCCGGCCAGCGCTTCGACGACGTGCTCGACCACCTCGCCACGGCCGCGCCCTACCGGCTGTCCGCGGCCTGCCAGGCCTGCCCGGTGGTCAAGGTGTGCGGCGGCGGCCTGCGGGCGCACCGCTACGCGGCCGGCACCGGCTTCGACAACCCGTCGGTCTTCTGCGCCGACCTCCTCGCCCTCATCAACCACATCGGCGGGCGGGTCCGCGCCGACCTGAAACAACCAGCGGTGGTCTCTCAGTGAGTAACGAACGTCTGCTGCTCAGCGCCGAGCAGTTCGCCGGCATCGCCGCCGGCTACGGCGACGCCGGGGCGATGGCCGTGCTCGCCGCCGGCCAGCTCGCCAAGCGCAAGGCATTGATCGCGATGGTACTGCGGGCCGCCCGCCCGACCCGCCACGGCGCCGCGCTGGAGCCCGCCGTCGCGCTCATCGGGCGGGCCGAGGACGCCGACGAGGCCGCGGTGGCCGGGGTGCTCGCCCACCCGCACCTCGACGCCTGGGCCACCGTGTGCCTGCACCGCCTGGCCGACGCCGAACGGGCCAAGACGCTGGCGGACCCGGGCAACGACCTGGGCTTCCTGGCCGCCTACGCCGTCGCCGCCGCCGTGGCGGCCGGCCTGACCTTCGACATCGAGGTCCCCACGGTGGACGGCGCGGCGACCATACCCGGGCTCGGCCGCGCGACCGGCCTCGGCCCGGGCCCGGCGCGGGTCGCCGCCACCGCGTCCGGCCTTCGCTGCACGGGCGCGAACGGCGTGGTCGTCGACCGCGGCGGCCCCGGCTGGCAGGCGCTGCGCTCGGTCGACCTCGGCGGCTGGCGGCTGGCGATCGAGGACCAGGACCCGTACCGCGACTGCTACGGCTGGCGCCCCCTGCCGACCCTCGCCGACCCCCGGGCCGGCCACCTGGAGAAGCTGCTCGTCGACGCCTGGCAGCTCATCGAGCAGGAGCACCCACGGCACGCCGAGGCGCTGCGGCACAGCCTGCGCTGCCTGGTGCCGCTGGCCACCCCGGACGGCGGCGCGCTGGTCAGTGCCGCCTCCCGCCACGCCTGCGGCTCGGTCGGCGCCGCCGTCCCCGACACCGCGGCCGACCTCGCCCTGCTGCTCATCCACGAGTACATGCACGCAAAGCTCGGCGCGCTGCTGGACCTCTGCGAGCTGCACACCGGCGGGCGGGAGGCCCGCCTGCACGCACCCTGGCGGCTGGACCCGCGCCCGACCGGCGCGCTGCTGCAGGGCATCTACGCACACGCCGGGGTGACCGACTACTGGCGGACCCGCCGCCACGCCCCCGACGGCGACCCGCGCCGCGCCGCCGCCCAGTTCGCGTACTGGCGCGCGATGAATCGGATCGCCATCGAAAACCTGATCAGCGGCGGCGAATTGACCGACGCCGGTATGTATTTCGCGACGACACTGCGGGCCACCCTGGACGACTGGGAGGCCGAGGAGATCGCGCCGGACATCGCGTCGCGGGCATATTTGTTCGTCACCGCGCAAACGGTCCGCTGGTTACTGCTCAACGCGCGCGCGGACCCCCGGGAGTCGCAAGGTCTGCTCAGTCACCTGCGTTTCGGCACGCCACCCGGAAGCATGGCCGGGCGGGGGTCCATCGCGGGCGGCGCGGCGGCCACCCCGGCCGACGCCCCCGGCCTGCTCGGCGAGCTGCACCGCTGGCTGGACGGCCGGACCGGCCAAGTGGGGCCGTCTGGCCCTGACCCATCGACACCAGGCGCGATGCTGCTCGACGGCGACGCGGCCGGCGCCGAGGCGGCGTTCCTGGCCCGGCTGGACGCCGACGCCGCGGACGACGAGGCCTGGATCGGGATGTCCGTCGCCTGGGCCCTCGCGGCCGGCGCGCAGGATCGTTCGGACCCGAGCGGTGGGCTGGTGCATCGGCTGTTGCCGACCCGGCCCGAGTTGCTCAAGGATGTCGTATTGGAACTGCAGCGCAACGGCCATCCCAACGCGGCGACCGAACTGCTGAAAGCCGGTCGGACGAACCAATGACCGGCCGAGTTTTGCTGTGTTGTAATACTCGCGAGAGTTCTGCGTGTCGGGCCGGGGCCGGGCAACGATCGTGGCAGCGCCTGAGTATCATCTGCCTGGTTCATCCGCGGCCGGTGAGTCCGCGTGCTTGCATCTAGGCCATCCTCGGGAGAAGCGAGATCTCTCGGGAGGGTCGGTAACAACATCAACATCCAAACGATCTTTTAGGTGGAAGCCATGGACAAGCCAGGTGCGAACGAGGTTCAGGACGAGCTCCTGGAACTCGCGACGGTGCGGTTGCAGGCATTAATGACCGAGCCCGACTCGGCCACGTCCTCGACCCTCGACAGCGTGATGCGGCGCCTGTTCAACCCGAAGGAGCGGGACCTGCTCACGGTCTCCGCCTTTTCGTCGGCCCTCTAGGCCACTTTTCCGACCCAACGCCGCCCGGCAAACGCCACCCCGATAGCGCGGAGCCGGGCGTCGGTCATTTCCCGATCATGTACTTGCGGCGGTACCGCCGGGCAACACCAATGCACCGCAGACGCGAACGGGCCCGAAGCGGCAACGCCCCGGGCCCGCCGTGCCGCGCCGCCTACGTCGGCGGCGGCGAGATGTCGCAGTTGAGCCGCCGGCCCTCGCGCAGGGCCAGCGTGTTGGGGTGATGCTCCCCCAGCGCCGAGCGGCTTCGCTGTAAAGTGATCTTGAACAGCTCGTCCGCGCCCTCCCAGTCGCCGGTCCGCCGCCGGCTCACCACCAGGTTGGCCGCCGCGGCCAGGGTGTCCGGGTTGTCGCCGCCGAGCACCTGATCCAGGGCCGTCCACACCTTCTCGTCGAGCTCCCGCGACTCGTGCAGGCCGCCCTCGTCGAAGATGACGTTGGCCAGGTTGATGCGGCTGGACAGCGTGTAGACGTGCTCGGCGCCGAGCGCCTGCTCGAACCGCTCGCAGGCCTGCATCGAGAAGGCCCGGGCCTCCTCGTGCTTGCCGCCCATCCGGGCGAAGATGGCGAGGTTGTTCAGCGCCGCGAGGCGGAACGGGTGTTTCTCGTCGTAGAGGCTCTCGTAGCCGACCAGCACCTGCCGGGCGATGCGCTCGGCCGCCTCCCCGTTGCCCAGCGCCGACTCCTCGAACGCCGCGTTCATGAGGCACGACAGGGTGTCCGGGTGCTCCTCGCCGTGCAGGTCGCGGTACCGCTGCAGGGTGTCGTTCGTGAGCTGCCGGGCGGCCCGGATGTCGCCCAGCTTGCGCAGCGTCACCGCCATGTTCTTGGCCGCGCGCAGCGTGGCGGGCGCGGAGTCGCCGAGGATGTTGCGGTAGGTCTGCAGCGTCGACTCCAGCAGCTCCCGGGACTCCTCGAAGCGGCCGATGGCCCGCAGGTCGTGCGCGTAGTTGTTGGCCGCCAGCAGGGTGGTCAGGTGCCGCTCGCCGGAGACCCGGCGCAGCCGCTCCATGACATCCTGGTCGTAGGACGCGGCGCCGCGGAAGTCGCCGACCAGGCGCAGCGACACCGCCACGTTGTTGGCCGCCGCGAGCGTGCGGGAGTGCTCCTCGCCGAAGGTGCGCTGGGCCCGCGCGAAGGTCTCCTCGGCCAGCTCCCGCGCCTCCTGGAAGCGGCCCAGCGCGCGCAGGTCGGCGGCCACGCCGCCGGCGGTCATCACGATGTACGGGTCGTCCTCCTCCTCGACGACCTCCTTGAGCCGCTCCAGCGCCCGCTGGTCGATCTCCAGCGCCCGGTCGAAGAACGCCTGCGACCGCAGCGCGTTGCCGAGATGGAAGTCGAGCAGCAGGGTGAGCGCGTCCTCGCCGATGCGCGGGTCGGCCCGCCAGATCGCGACCGTCTCCTCCGCCAGCTCCTGGCTGCTGCTGAAGTCGCCGCGGGACCAGAGGTACCGCACCACGTCCACCACGAACAGCCGCACCGACGGGTCGGAGGAGGAGTTGGCCCGCGAGCCGCGCACGTGCGGCAGGAGCCGGGCGTAGGCGGGCCAGCTGGTGAAGTCGTCCGGGTCGGCCCGCTCGGCGGTGGCCAGCACCTGGTAGACGTGGCGCCGGTTCTCCTCCCGCTCAGCGTCGGTGAGGCTGCCCTGGATGACCGCCTGGACCAGCCGGTGGATCTGCATGATGGTCTGGCCGGAGTCGACCGAGGCCAGGGCGTAGCGGCCGATCTGGCGGATCAGCCGGCCCTGGCGGATCGGGTCGTGCAGGGCCGGGTCGTACTCCAGCAGCGGCTGGGTGAACCGCGGGGTGTACAGCAGCCGGGTCGGGATGGGCTCGGGCGCGAAGAAGGCGCAGATCTCCAGCAGCTTGGCCGCGGCCGGGGACTGCTTGCGCAGCTGTTCCAGCGACAGCTGCCAGGTCGCGGCGGTCGTCTGCTCGTAGCCCACCGGCGCGTTCTCGGCGAGGATGCGCAGCGGCTGGGTGTCGAGCAGTTCGAGGTACCGGCTCACCGGCATGCCGGTCTCCGACAGCCACGCCGCCGCCTGCTCGATCGCCAGGGGCAGGTCGCCGAGCCGGTTGGCGACCGCCTCGGCGTGCTCCGGGGACAGGCCGCTCACCCGCCGGGTCAGGAAGGTGATGCTCTCCGCCCGGGTGAACGTGGTGATCTCCACGACGTGGGCGTCCTGCGTCCACTCCTGGTTGCGCGAGGTGAGCAGCACGTGGCCGCTGCCCTGCGGGATGAACTCGCGGATGCTCTCCGGGTCGCCCACGTTGTCGAAGATGAGCAGCCAGCGCTTGAACGGCCGGCCCTGGCGCAGCGCGTCGCGGACCATCCGCACGCTCTCGCCGAGGGTGTCCGCCTCCTGCAGCTTGAGCTCCCGGGCCAGCTCGCCGAGGGTCGAGCGGACCTGGGAGACCTGCTCGGCCGAGATCCACCAGACGAGGTCGTAGTCGGCGGCGAAGCGGTACGCGTACTCGATCGCCACCTGCGTCTTGCCGACGCCGCCGAGGCCGTAGAGGGCCTGCGGCACGACCACGGTCACGCTGGCCGAGAGGCGGTCCCGCAGCTGCTCGAGGGTGTCGCGGCGGCCGGTGAAGGCCGGGTTGCGCTGCGGGACGTTCCAGATCGGCGGCAGCGCGCCCGGGAACCGCGGCCCGCCGGCGTCGTCGGCCTCGCCGGGGCGCCCGACCGTGTGCATGATGGCGCCGACCGCGGTGAGCACGGCCTCGTGCGCCCGATCCCGGGGCAGGTTGGCCAGGTCGGTGGGGAGCCGCTCGGTGAACGGCGCGGACAGCCGGGTGCTGTCCAGGCGGATCGGCATCACGGCCGGCGCCCCGGCCGCGGTCCGGCTGTCCAGCAGCTGCCACAGCTGGGCCGCCTGCGGCGAGGAGACGTAGTCCTTGGACAGCAGCACGAGGGTCCGCCCGATGGTGGCCAGCCGCCGCTCCAGCTCGGTGGTGAAGTGCTGCCCGGTGACCGAGTCGATGTCGTGCAGCGCCACCCGCATGCCGGCGTCGATGAGCCGCTGCTGAATCCACTCCGCCCACATGCGGTCGACCGCGGCGTAGCTGATGAGCACGTCCGAGGCGCTGCTCGGGCGGGGCCGCTCGAACTCGAAGAGCCAGTGCCGGCGCTTGGCCTCGTCGATGGCCGGCATCTCCCGCACCGCGCCGTCGGTGAGCACCCCGGCCAGCCGCTCGAACGCGGCCAGCAGCGAGGTCTCCAGCCGGGGGCGCTCGGCGAAGGTGGCCAGGATCTCCTCGTAGGCGAAGTACGGCTTGTAGGGGACCTCGACGTCGCCCCAGTACCGGTTGGCCTCGTCCGGACTGCGATGCTCCAGGAACGGCCGGAAGCGCTGCCGGGCGTGGTCGCGGCCGATGTCGAGCTTCACCTGCTCGGCGTCCTCGACCCGCATGAGCACGGGCAGGAAGCGGATCGGCCGGCCGCGCCGCTGCTGGCGGATCGACTCGCTGACCGCCACGGCACCGTCGACGCTCTGGATGCTCAGCGTGAAGCAGCTGACCACGGTGTCGGGCAGCAGCACGGTGCAGACGCCGGCCGCGTCGGACAGGCCGGTGCGGCTGTCGATGAGCACATAGTCGTAGTGCTCGCGCATGTTGCGGGCCAGCGCGTCGATGAACGCGGCGCCGGGCAGCCGGTCGTAGAACTTCGGCCAGTCGAAGGTGCTCACCGCGGCGGCGTAGGAGCGGTTCTGCCGGCCCGAGGGCAGCATGTCGATGCCGCCCCCGCCGGGGAACTGCCAGTCCAGCGACACCGCGTGGTCGAGCACCTGGGCCTGCTCGTCGACCCATTCGAGGTCGTCGTCGCGGTCGGGCTGCAGGGCGGCGGTGACGAACTGGGTGAGCATCTCGATGACGCCCGGGGAGTTGCGCAGCTCCTTGTCCAGCAGGAAGGGGTGGAAGTACCGGTGCAGGCCCGGCGACTCGAGGTCCCAGTCGACGGCGAGCACCCGGTAGCCGTTGCTGGCCAGGATCCAGGCGATGTTGGCCAGGGTCATGGTCCGGCCGGAGCCGCCCTTGTACGAGTAGAAGGTGACGATCTGCCCGGACGTCCGCGCGCTGTGGTCTGTGTCGGTCATCGTCCCTCCTACGGTCCTTCGAGAATCGGGCGGGGAGCGTACTGGCCCGGGGGCGGGCGGCGGAACACGCGGCCGTCGGCGACCAGGCGGTTGCGGGCCTCGGCGAGTACCACCGCCAGATCCGCCTCGAAGGCGGGCCCGGTCAGCACGCTGCGCCGCAGCATCACCTCGTCGAGGCGGCGCTCGTTGTTGCCGAGCGTGTCGTGCATGAGCCCGGCAAGGCGGGCGCTGTGCTCCTGGGTCTGCACGTCGCCGGCGCTCATCACCACGAGCATCGCCGAGACGTGCTCGCGATGATGGTCGTACTCCAGCAGCAACTCCCGGTGCAGGGCCACGTCGGCGCACCACGGGTCGACCAGCAGCACCACGATGTGGTTGTTCTGCTGGGCCACCTTGACCCGGTCGCCGAGCCGGTCCAGGCCGGTGAACCGCGAGTCGAAGCCCAGCTCGGAGGCGACCTTCTCGGCGTACTCCCGCAGCGGCCGCGCCTGCACCGGCCAGAACGGCGCCCAGTCCAGCGGGTCGCGGCCGTAGAAGCCGCCGTCGCGCTCGATCGTCTCGGCGTCGGGGCGCGACGGCGCGGCGATCACGAAGTGGATCGTCTGGCCGGTCCACCTGCCCTGGCCCGCGTCGGGGGCCGCGCTGGGATGGAAGGCGCTCTCCAGCCGGTCGAAGTCCAGCTGCGTCGAGCCGCGCGGCGGGGGCACGGCGGCGGCGCTGACGATCCGCTCGGCGATCGTCGAGAGGAACTCGATGTAGGCGTCGTGCATGCGCTGTAATCGCAGCAGCTGGCGCAGCCCGCGCCGCCGGTAGGCCTCTTCCTCCACGTCCAGGTCGTAGTGGACGGTCTTGGCCACCTCGGGCAGTTCCCGCGGCGGCAGCCACACGACCGGGATCAGCCCCGCGACCGCCTGCTCGTCGCCGTGCGGGGCGCCGCGCGAACGCAGGTCGAACATCGTCCATTCCTTGCCGCAGGGCTGGCTCAGGAAGTACGCCGGAGAATAGAGCGCCAGGAAAGTCGCACACTCGGCGATGGCATTGATGAGCGCTTGGGGCCAGTTCTGCCCCGGTTCGATGTTGTGATTGTCGAGGAATCCCACCTCGGCGTCGCGGTCCAAACCGGCGTGGACGCGGACCTCGCTGCAAAGATCGTTGTAGAAGCGCCTTACGAACAGATCGTCTGGCCCGCGGGCGTAGCTGAGAAAAAAGTACAGCACACGTCCTCCGCGGGCATAACCGATCGGACCCCCAAGGATATCAGTATATAGATCAACATGCGTGCGAGCACCCCCGCCGAATCCGATTCGGGCGGAGGTGCTCGCAGAAATCGTCCTAACCGACGAGGCGTTCCGGGAACTTCGCCAGGTCGCGCATGTCGGCCCGCACGGTGACCCCGGCCCCGACCGCGTCGACGGCGGCCCGGTCGTAGCGCCGAGGTCAGACCTGGATGGCGGCCGCGAACGGGACGGTGTCGATGCCCAGCGCCAGCGCCACGGCGCCGAGCGACGCCGCCCGCAGCGACAGCGAGCTCTGCACCACCTCGACCGCCTCGGCCGCCGCCGCCAGCGCCGTCTCGGCCAGTCCGCGCTGCAGCGGCTCGCGCAGCAGGTCGGTGGCGGCGCCGAGCTCGTCGCCCAGCAGCACGCGCTGCGGGTTGATCAGGTTGACGAGGTTGCCCAGGGCGTACCCCAGCTGCGTCCCCGCGTCGATGATGAGCCGCCGGCACCCGGGATCCCCGGCGTGGGCCAGGGCGACGAGACCCTTGAGGTCGTGCAGCTCCGGGTGGGACTGGCGGGCGTGGGCGAGCAGCGCACGGCCGCCGACGGCCAGCTCGACGCAGCCGCGGTTGCCGCACCGGCAGACCGCCCCGCGGGCGTCGAGGGTGACGTGGCCGAGCTCGCCCGCCGTGCCGGCCGCCCCGCGGTAGAGCCGGCCGTCCAGGACGATCCCGGCGCCGATGCCGGTGGCGAGCTTGACGTAGACGAGGTCGGTGCAGCCGCGGCCGGCGCCCCAGACGTACTCGCCGAGCGCGGCCAGGTTGGCGTCGTTGTCGACCCGCACCGGCAGCGCCAGCCGGGCGGTGAGCTCGTCGGCGGGGCGCAGGTCGGCCCAGCCGGGCAGCATGGGCGGCGAGCCGATGCGCCAGTCGCGGGTGATCGGGGCGGGCACCCCGAGCCCGACGCCGACGACGTCGTCGCGGGTGGCCACGATGTCGTCCAGCGCCGCGTCGACCAGCCCGACCGCGAGCTCCAGGGCGTCCAGCGGCCGGTCGTCGATGTCGAAGTCGGTGCGCGCCTCGCGCTCGGCGATGACCGCGTGGCCGAGGTCCGCGACGGCGACCCGCACGTGCCGGCGACCGATGTCGGCGCCGACCGCTATGCCGGCCCGCCGGGTCAGCTGGACCACGGAGGCCGGGCGGCCACCGACGGGGCGGGCCGCGGCGCCGACCTTTTCGCTCACCAGGCCGGCCCCGCCGAGGTCGGTGAGCACGGCCGAGACCGTCGGGCGTGACAGGCCGCTGAGCGTGACGAGCTCGGCTCGGGTCCGGGGCCCGTACAGGCGCAAGGTCTCCGCGACCCGCCTGGCCGTCCCGCCCAGATCGCGGCTCCACAGGTCGCGGGGATGCGTCTGCCGTGCCGCCACGGCGCGTAATCTTCCTTGCCACAAATGGGTTACGTCAAGGCCTTACAGAAAGGAGCCCCGCACCGGTGACCGGTGCGGGGCTCCCTGCGAAACGTCAGCTGTTCCAGACCTCGAAGGTGGAGATCTGGGCCGCCGGCCATCCGGTGTTCGACGAGATGTTCAGCCGGAAGTACCGCTGGCTGGTCGCGCCGAACGTGATGGTGACGGTGTTGTTGGAGCCGGGCGCGAACGAGTAGTCGGTCGCCGCCTTGAGCTCGGTGAAGGACGAGCCGTCGGTGCTGCCCTGGACCTGGATGCGCTGGGTGCGCTGGCCCCAGGTGGCGGGCAGCTGCAGCACGATCCGCGACGCGCTCTGCGCCGAGCCGAGGTCGACCTGGACCCACTGCGGGAAGGCGTTGTTGGCGCTCTCCCAGTAGGTGCCCTGGTTGCCGTCGGTCACGTTGCTCGAGGTGTACACGCTGTTGTGGCTCGACTCCGAGGTGGGCTTGCCGGCCGCCAGGTTGGTCGGCGTGGTGCCCGCGCCGGTGCCGCTCAGCGCGACCGTGGTCGGGCTGTTCGACGCGTTGCTGGTCACGGTCAGCGTGCCGGTGCGGGTGCCCGACGCCGTGGGCCGGAAGCTCACGTTGACGGTGCACGACGCGCCGACGGCGATCGAGCCGCAGTTGTTGGTCTGGCTGAAGTCACCGGTCACGGACACCCCGGAGACGCTCGCCGCCGCGGTGCCGGTGTTGGTGAAGGTGACCCCCTGCGCCGCGCTGGTGGTGTTCAGCGCCTGGGTGGCGAAGCTCAGCGAGGCCACGTTCGCCGACAGCGTCGGCGAGGTGGTGGTGCCGCCGCCGCTCGGGTACACCTCGAACTCGGCGATCTGGGCCGCCGGCCAGCCGGTGTTGCCGGTGACGTTGACCCGCACGTACCGGGTGCTGGTGGTCGGCAGCGTGATGCTGACCGCGTTGCCGGTCGCCGGGTCGAAGGTGCGGCCCGCCGACGCCGCGAGCGTGCTGAAGGTGTTGCCGTCGTTGCTGCCCAGGACCGACAGGGTCTGCGTCCGGGTGCTCCACGCGGTCGCCGGCGGGAGCTTCAGCGTGACCTTGCCGATGCTGGTCACCGTGCCGAGGTCGACCTGAATCCACTGCGGGAAGGCGTTGTTGGCGCTCTCCCAGTAGGTGTTGGCGTTGCCGTCGGTCGCCGTGGTGGCCGCCTGCGTGCCGTTGACCTGGCTGGACGCCGTGGTCGTCTTGTTCAGCGCGATGTTGGTGTCGGTGCCGATGCCGCTGCCGGACAGGGCGACGGTGGTCGGGCTGTTGTTGGCGTTGCTGGTGACGGTGAGCGAGCCGCTGCGCGAGCCCGACGCCGTCGGGGTGAACGTCACCGTGACCGTGCAGGAGGCGCCCACGGCGATGCTGCCGCCGCAGTTGTTGGTCTGGCTGAAGTCGCCCGACGCCGCGATGCTCGACACGGTCGCCGCGGTGGTCCCGCTGTTCGTCAGCGTCACGGCCTGGGTGGCCGCCGAAGCGCCGACGACGGTACCGCCGAAGCTCAGGCTGCCGGGGTTGGCGTTCACGATCGGGCCGGGGGCCACGCCGGTGCCGGACAGCGGCACGGTGTTGGTGATGCCCGAGGCGGTGACCGTCAGCGAGCCGCTGCGGGCGCCCGCCACGGTCGGGCGGAACGTGACGCTGACCGTGCAGGACGCGCCGGCGGCGATGCTGCTGCCGCAGGTGTTGGTCTGCGCGAAGTCGCCGGTGACGGCGATCGTGCCGACCGGGGCGGACGCGGTGCCGCTGTTGGTGACCGTGACCGACTGCGCGGCGCTGGTCGAGCCGGTGACCACCGAGCCGAAGCCCAGGGCGTTCGGGCTGACGCTGATGTTCGAGCCGTTGTCCGGCAGGTACGGCGGGAAGGTCGGGTTCTGGATGTTCGAGCAGCCCGTGCCGGACAGCCCGCTGTTGCCGCCGCCGTCGGTGAGCGTGAAGCCGACGCCGCAGTTGTAGATCGCGGCCGGGGCCTGCACGCCGGTGGCGGTGGAGTTGCTGATCGTCGCCGCGCCGCCGACCTGCTCCTGGATCGCCCAGGTGCCGGTGTTCTGGATGGTCGCGTTGTTGATCTTCACGTTGGAGATGTTCGAGCCCGAGACGAACTGGATGGCCTCGAACGGGCTCTGCTGGATCAGGATGTTGTCGACGTTGGTCAGGCCGGTCATGCCGCCGTCACGGGCGTCGAACCACAGCGCGCCGACGCCGAACTGCCAGTTCGGGTCGAGGCTGCCGGAGCGGATGATCGTGTTGCGCAGCACGTCGGTGCGGCCCAGCTGGGTGGAGGCGAAGCGCTGCGCGACGTGGATGCCGCCGCCCTGGCTGAGGCCCGAGTCGATGACCCGGTTGTCGGTCACGAAGTTGTCGTGGCCGCCGTAGATCGCGATGCCGTTGGCCAGGATCGGGTACTGCACCGTGTTGTGGTCGAACGAGTTGTTCGCGTCGGCGTTGATCTCCGCCCACATCGCCAGACCGTCGTCGCCGGCGTTGCGCACGTCGGAGTTGGTGACCTTCGAGTTGGTCACGCCGTTGTGGAAGTTCACGCCGTCGGCGGTGTAGTTGCGCAGCCGCATCTGGTTGAACACCAGGTTGTCGAACGGCCCGTCCATCCACGCGCCGACCTTGAGGTGCTCGATCCACACCCGGTCCACGGTGGAGTTGCTCAGCGCGCCGCCGATGCCGTTGACCTGGTCGCCGTCGTTGCGCTCCTGGACGTTGCCGAAGATCGCGAAGTCGGAGAGGTGGACGTTGGTGCCGCCGTTGGGCGCGTAGTTGCCGTAGAAGCCAGGCGCATTGCCGACGACCCTCGAGCGCCACATGCCGGCGCCCTTGATGGTCACGTTGTTCACGATGATGTGACTGCACGACATGCCACAGCCAGGGTTGCTGCCAGGGATCCGGAACGAGCCCTCCGGGATCCAGACGGTGCCACCGGGACCCGCTGCGGCGATCGCCGAGTTGAACGCCGCCGTCGAGTCGGCCGCGCCGGTCGGGTCGGCACCCTTGCTGGTCACCGAGACCGAGCCGCTGGGCTGGGACAGCGCCGGCCCGACGTTCTCGAAGTCGGCGAAGTCGATGGTGTACGACGACGCGGTCGAGTCCGCGTCGACCTGCAGCCGGAACTTGGTCCCCGCCGGGTAGGTGGTCGGGAAGAGCCGGTTGACCTCATCGTAGAAGTGGTGCGGGTTGCCGCCCGGGGAGTTGCTGAACGGGTAGCCACCGTAGTACCAGCTGTACGCGTTGGTGAGGGTGAAGTTCGTGCTGCGGGTGCCGTCGATGTACAGCGACAGCGGCGCCGTGTACACCGAGCCGTTGCCGGTGTCCGGGATGCTGTAGCGGAACACGATCGAGTTCGTCGCCACCGGGGTGGTGAACTCGACGTACTTGCCGGCGCCCTGCAGCGTCACCGCCTTGCGGTAGGACGCCTCGGACGGCAGCGTGTTGTAGGCCGCGCTCGGCCCGATCACGGTGCCGTTCGTCGGGCTGTTCTCGGCCTGCACCTGGACGTAGGGCAGGGTGGCGCCAACCCCGCCGGTAGCGGCCGCGAGGGCGGGCGTGGCGACGGCGACGGCGACGCCGGCGGCCGCCAGCGTCGCGCCGGCGACCAGCGCGGACGTTCGCGCCCGGGGTCGCATTCGTTTGATGTGCCGGAGCATGGAGACGCTCACTTTCGACGTGCCGGAGACGCGACCCATCGCCCGGCGCCCCACGGTCGGCGGTTTTCGGGGTGGACGCCGGTGCTGCCTCGCTGTGCTTGGTGGTATCGAGCCGAAGGGTCGGTACAGGCCGGAGGGGGTGATGGCCTTGCGGCCGCTTTGGGGTGCACCGGCTGGCGGATAGTTCGGTGCAACAGGGACGGTAGCCCCGCCGACACCGGCGCGCAATATCCAGACACATCCCTGTTTGATTCTTGCTCGTCTTCGCAAGACGATGACGACGCCGTCGATACGCCCGCCGCCACGTCCGCGTTGATGATGCTTCGGCGCGGCTGATATCGATGGCGGAAATGGCGATGTCCCAGCCCACGCCGGTCGCACCCTCCACTGGACACGAGAACCCACCCGCTCCGCAAGGCCCAGTGAACCCGGACCGCGACCGCCGGCGACACCGCAACGGTCTTGCGCCCGCCGCCGCACCTTCACCGGCGGGCTGGACGCCCCGACCCGGCCGTGCACTACGTCCTTCCCCGACCACCCGGCCGCCGCCCCCTCGGCGCCACCACTCCGGCGGCACCCGAGGCAGACACCCCGTCCACGGCCACCGCCAAGCCACACCACACCCGCCCGCCCCGCTCAGGCGGCGCCACGCCAAACAGACACCGCCCGAGCGGCGCCATCTCACAGGGACCCACCGCCCCGTCCCACATCCGCGCCTGCGTCCGATGTCCGCGTTCGAGGGCCGCACGGCAAGGGCCGCACGGCAAGGGCCGCACGGCAAGGGCCGCACGGCAAGGGCCGCGTTTCCGAGGCTTTGTCGGTCGGTGGCCGCGTCAGCGTTCGGGCCGGACGAGGCCGGATTCGTACGCCAGCACCACCAGCTGTACCCGGTCCCGCAGCCCGAGCTTCGTCAGGATCCGCCCGACGTGTGTCTTGACCGTCGCCTCGGCCACTCCCAGCCGCTCGCCGATCTCGGCGTTGGAGAGGCCCTCGGCCACGGTGAGCAGCACCTGGTGCTCCCGATCGGTCAGCAGCCCGAGCCCGCCCGCCGCGCCCGCGCCCGGGCGGCGGGACGGGGCCGCGGCCGGGTCGGGCAGCACAAACCGGTCGGCGAACCGGTCTAGCAACCGCCGCGTGACCCTCGGCGCCACGACCGCCTCCCCCGCCGCCACGACGCGGATGGCCGCCAGCAGCTCCCCCGGCGGCGCATTCTTGAGCAGAAAGCCGCTGGCCCCGGCCCGCAGCGCCGCGAACGCGTCCTCGTCGGTGTCGAACGTCGTCAGCACCAGCACCCGCGGGCCACGGTCCCGAGCCGCGATCTCGGCCGTGGCCGCCACCCCGTCCATGATGGGCATGCGGATGTCCATCACGACGACGTCGGCCGCCACCGAGCGCAGCAGCCGCAGCGCCTCGGCCCCGTCGCCGGCCTCCCCGACCACCGCCATGTCCGCCTGCGCCGAGAGGATCATCCGGAACCCGGCCCGCACCAGCTCCTGGTCGTCGACGACGACCACCCGGATCGGCCCGGTCACGGCCGCGCCCCCGCCGGCAACCCCGCCTCGAGCGGCAGCGTCGCCACGACCCGCCAGCCGCCCCCGTGAACCGGCCCGGCCTCGAACCTCCCGCCGTGCAACGCCACCCGCTCCCGCATACCCACCAGCCCGTGCCCCACGCTGCCCGGATCGGACCGACCGCTGATCGAGGACGCACCCGCACCGGACTGGCCGCTGGCCGAGGACGCACCCGGACCGGACCGGCCACCGGGCGAGGACCCACCCGGACCGGACCGGCCACTGGGCGAGGACGCACCCGGACCGGACCGGCCACCGGGCGAGGACCCACCCGGACCGGACCGGCCACTGGGCGAGGACGCGTCCGGATCGGTGGCCCGCCCGCCGTCGTCCGTCGCCGTGATGGTCAGCAGGTCGCCGGAGCGCTCAAGGCGGATGATCATGGCCGCGCCAGGCAGCGCGTGGCGCAGGGCGTTGGTGACCGACTCCTGCACGATCCGAAAGGCGACCAGGTCCTCCACGCCGCCCAGCGCGGCCAGGTCGCCCCGTCGCTCGACCTCCACCCGCAGCCCGGCCTCCTCCGCCCGGGCGACCACGGCGTCCAGCTCGGCCAGCCCGGCCCGCCGCCGCCCCGTGCCGCCGTCGCGCTCCGCGTCCAGCGGCCGAGACGCATCGTCATGACCTACGAC